>JAYUUW010000710.1:0-2134 GCA_043754665.1 Anaerolineales bacterium
CTCACCTGGCTGGCGCGGCTGGCGGAGGGCAAACCGGCCAACGCGCGCGTCTTCAAACTCAAAATCGAAGACGGCCAGTTGCTGGCCGAGCTATGACCAAGATCATTTCGCCCTGGGCTGGGCCGCGCCGCTGGGCCGAGCTGTTCCCGGCTGGCGCGCGCACTACCCCACCAGAGCCATGGGCGCTAGCATCGCTGGAGACGCTGACCACCGCGGGGCCAGACCCGTTCTGGGCGCAACTGGGGCGCGCCACCGACCCGCGCTACGAACAGCCTCGCGGGCGCGGCGGCGTGCGGGTGGAACAACTGCCGGGTGACAAGGGCGCCATTCTGTGTGATGACCAGAGCGGCGCCTACGTGCATCTCGCGCCGGAGGACCTGTTCTTGTGGGAACGCATGGATGGCACCCGCACCCAGATCGACCTGGTGGTGGATTACTGCCTGCGCTTCAAGAGCCTGGCGCCGGCCCGCATCGCGGGGCTGGTCGAGACACTGCGCGCCGAAGGGCTGCTGGCCGAACGCCCCGACGAGGTATACCCCAAGTTGGGCAACCGGCTACGGCGCACCACGTTTGCGGGCGTGCTGCAATTTGTCAGCCAAACGTTTCTGGCGCGCGAGATCGCCATTGGCGGCATCGACGGCGGGCTGGGCGCGCTCTATCGCGCCGTGGGCTGGCTGTTGTTCACTCGGCCGGCGCGGCTGCTGTTTTGGCTGATCGCGGGGAGCGGCCTGGCGGCGTTCCTGGTGGTGCTGGCCGGTCAGCAGTTCTCCATCTTTGGCAAAGGCGACGTGCTGCAAGGCGCGGTGCTGCTGGGCGTCTTTCAGGTGCTGGCACTGCTGCTGCACGAGCTGGCCCACGCGCTGGCGGTGAAGGCCTATGGGCGGCGCGTCCGGCGGGCCGGGCTGTTCTTGCTGTTTGGGCTGCCGGGGGTGTTTGTCGACACCACCGACATTTGGCCGGCGGGCAAGCGCGCCCAACTGGCCGTGACCTGGGCCGGGCCGTTCTCGAATATGGTACTCGGCGGCGCGGCGGCGCTGTTTGTGGCGCTGGCCCCCGGCGCGGCGCTGGCCCCGGCGGCCTACCAGTTTGCGCTGTCACAATACGTGCTGGTGCTGCTCAACCTCACGCCGTTCCTGCGGCTCGACGGGTATTACCTACTCTCCGACTGGCTTGAAATTCCCAACCTCAACCTGCGGGCGCGTGGGTTCATTCGCATGGGCCTGCCGGGCAAGCTGCGGCAGGCCTGGGCGGCGGGCCATTTGCTGCCCACCCTCAGCCGCGACGAGAAAATCCTGGCGGGGTTCGGCGCACTCTCGACCCTATGGATCACCAACCTGCTGTGGCTCGGCATCCTGACGGCCCCGACGCGGATTGTGAGCACGGTGCAGTTATTCATCACCGGCGGCTTCGCGACCGCCGGGCCATTGGCGATTGCCTTCGCGCTCTTGGGCTTGCTGTTCGCGGTTGCCATGGTGCTCAACAGCTTCAAGGCGGCGCGCACCTGGGTGGCCAACACTGGGCGCACCCTGCGCGACACCGCGCCGTGGCGGGCCGCGCTGTTGTTTGCCGGCGTGGCGGCGCTGGCGGCCGTGGTGCCGGACTTGATGATCGCGCGCGGCGGGCGGCCGGCGGCGGCGGGCGCGAGCTATGTGCACGTGATTGCGCTGGCGGCGGCACTGATCGCCGTGGTGTTCGGGGCACGGCTCAGCGCGGCGCTGCGGGGGGCGCGGCTGCAACCACTGCTGCACGGGCTGACTGTAACTGCCGGGCTGCTCTTCGGGCTAGACTTGCTGATGCTCGGGCTTGCGCTGGAGCCGGATTGGTTTGGCTGGGCAGCGGGGCTGACGCCGGCCACCACCGCGTGGGCGCGGCTGCTGGCCTACGCGCCGGGCGCGGTGGCGGCGATACTTACCGCCCGGGTGTGGCTGCGACTGCGGCTGGCGGCGGTGGGCTGGGCCGCGCTGCTGGGGCTGGCGAGCTGGGCGGCGGCGGCGCTGGCCGTGGCGGCCCCGGCGTGGGGGCAAGGGCACACGCTGGCCCTCGTGAGCCAAACCCTGCTGGCGGGCGCACTGCTGCTGCACGATCACTTTGCCAATCGGCCGCTGGCCCCGCCCCGCGTAGCGCAGGAAGTGGA
>JAYUUW010000711.1:0-3580 GCA_043754665.1 Anaerolineales bacterium
CGGTTGATCGATGGGCGGTACGCGAGTTCGGCCGGCCTGAACGCTTCCTAGACGGCGTAGTGGACCCAGGCGTTGTCCACGATGACATACCCATGCCCCAGATGCAGGCTGGGCGGGGCTTTGAATTCCAGCTTGATGACGGTCACGTGCGTCTCAGCCTCCGGCGGGTCGGCCGGCAGGCCTTTGAGAATCAGGCGGTTGTCGCCCTGCTCGAACGCGATGGGCCGGCCGGTGGCCAGGTAGCTGGCGGCCACCACATCTTCGGTCAGCCCGGCGAGCACCAGCGTGTGCCCCGGCCATTTGTCGGCCCAGAAGTACGCCACGCTGCCCTTGAGGGTAAAGCTCCCGGTGAGCAAGCCCTCCATACGGTGGCTGTCAGCCAAATCGACCGGGCCGTAGACCGCCTCACCGTTGCGCTCCAGCCACTTGCCCACGACCGCCAGGCGCTCCAAGGCTTCTATGGGCACCGAGCCATCGGCCATGGGGCCGATATTGAGCAGCAGGTTGCCCTGCCCGGCGGTGGCGGTGCGCAGCATGAGCACCACCTCGCGCGGCGAGCGCCAGTCGATGGCGCTGGGCATATAGCCCCAGGAGCCATTGAAGGTCATGCAGGCTTCCCAGGCGCGGCCGGCCTTGGCGGGCGTGACTGACTCTTCCGGGGTACCAAAGTCCTCATCGAGCCAGGAACGGTTATTGATGAGAATGTCTGGCTGGAGGGTGCGCACCATGGCGTTGCGCTCGGCGCTTTCCCACAGGGCGGCGCTCTTCAGCGGCCAGCAGACGTCGTACCACAGGATGTCGATCTGCCCGTAGTTGGTCATCAACTCGCGCACGCAGCCATTGGTAAAGTCGATAAAGCGGCGGCGGGCGGCCTCGTCCCCGGCGCACTGCGCACCATCGGGGTGGTGCCAATCCATCAGCGAGTAGTAGAAGCCCACTTTCAGGCCAAACTCGCGACAGGCCTCCACGAACTCGCGCACCAGGTCGCGCCCCGGCCCCCGCTTGACGGCGTTGTAATCCGTCATTTGGGTGTCCCACAGGCAGAAGCCCTCGTGGTGCTTGGTGGTCATCACCATGTACTTCATGCCCACTTGCGCCGCCAGCGCCGCCCACTCGCGCGCCGGCCGTTCCTTGGGCTTCCAGGTAGGCGCCAGTTTTTCATACTCGGCCACCGGAATCCGCTCGCGGTTCATCACCCACTCGTGCCGGCCCAACTGCGAGTACAGCCCCCAGTGGACAAACATGCCAAAGCGAGCGTCCTGCCACCAGCGCAGGCGCTGACGACGAGTGGCCGCGGTCATCGCCAAGTAAGTCTGGTCGTCCATCAGCTGCCTTTCACGATCAGGCGCGCCCAGTCAGCGAGGGGCGCAACACAGAGTGGGTAAGCGCAACCAACCGGGCCGCCTTAGCCGCCGATCAACACCGTGGTTTTCGAGTGCCATGTTGACCGATACAATCGATTGGTCTATGATTCCGCGCGTAGGTTACCACAAGTACTCCACTCACCCAACCCATTGTTGCTACGCTCACCGAGACACTTCACAATCGACCGTCCCCCACCAAAGCGCCTCCCCGAGCGCAGCGCCATGAGCGTCATCACCACCCACCAAGGATCGAGGCTGACATCATGAATATTGGAAAGTTGATTCGCTTGAACCGACTGTTTGGACATCCGTCGGGCAAGTTTTGCTCGGTGGCGATTGACCACTTCATCGGCTATGGCGAGGGCTTGCCGGCGGGCATCCGTCATATCCAGCCGACCATTGCCGCGCTGGTGGCCGGTAAGCCCGACGCCGTGACCATGCACAAAGGCATTGCCATGTCGGCCTGGGCGCCGTATGCCGGGCAGGTGCCGATCATCGTGCAGAGCATGGCCGCCAAGACCGACGACACCGCCACCGAGGCCTTGGCCACGCCGGAAGACGCCGTGCGGCTGGGCGCGGACGCCTTTGCCATTTCGGTCTTTCTGCGCGGCGCGAGCGAAGGGCCGCATTTGAAGCTGGTGGCCGATGCAGTGCGCCAGGCGGCCCACTTCGATATTCCGGTGATCTGCCATGTGTACCCCCGCGACTTTAGCGGCGCGGTGCCGAAGGTGTCGTACACGCCGGAAGACATTGGCTGGGCCGTGCACTGCGCGGTGGAGGCCGGGGCCGATGTGGTGAAGGTGCCCTACTGCGGCGACAAAGCGGCGTATACTGAGATCGTGGCGGACTGCCCAGTGCCGGTGGTGGCGGCCGGCGGCCCGCAATCGCAGACGCTGCTGTCGGCGCTGGAGATGATGGCGGAAATCCGCCAGACCGGCGCGCGCGGCGCGACCATTGGCCGCAACGTGTGGGGCTTCGACAACATCACCGGCAACCTCAAGGCGTTCAAGGGCGTGCTGCACGACGGCCTGAGCCCGCAGGCCGCCATCGCCGCCGCCGGGCTGTAAGCGCGGCGCCGGGCAGGGACATTGACCAACGCCATGCAGAGCCATACCTATGATGTCCTGGGCCTCGGCGCGGTAGCCGTTGACGACCTCTTATATGTCGACGAGTTCCCGCAGCCGGACGGCAAGACGCAGGTGAAAGCCAAGGCGCGGGCCGGTGGCGGGTTGGCCGGCACGGCGCTGGTGGCGGCAGCGCGGCTGGGCGTGCGGGCCGCCTACTGCGGCGTGCTGGATGACGACGACCTGTCGGCCTACACGCTGGCCGAACTGGCGCGCGAGGGCGTCGACTGCGGGCCGGTGCAGCGGCGGGCGGGCGCGCGGCCCTATCACTCGGTCATCATCGTCAACCGCACGAGCCCGCAGCGCTGCATCCTCTTCTCTAACGCCGATGTGGTAGTGCCCACGGCGGCCGACCTGCCCGACAGCCTGATCCTCGCCAGCCGGGTGCTGTTTGTCGACCACACCGTCGCCAGCGCGGCCATCCGGGCGGCGGCGGTGGCGCGGCGGCACGGCATCCCCATCGTGGGCGACATTGAGCAGACCGACTTCCCCGAGCGCGAGGCCTTTCTAGACGGCGTCGATCACCTGATCCTCAACCAAGAGATGGCCGCGCGGCTAACGGGCCAGACGGACGCGGCCAGCAGCGCGGCGGCCCTGCTGCGGCCCAACGGCGCGGCGGTGGTGGTGACCGATGGCGCGGCCGGCAGTTGGTATGTGACGCCCGGCCGTGCGCCGCAACACGTGCCGGCCATGACAGTCCAGGTCGTAGACACCACCGGCTGCGGCGACGTATTCCACGGCGCCTACGCGGCCTGCCTGGCCTGGGGCGGCGACGTGCAGGCCGCCGTGCAGGTGGCGACCGTGGCTGCCGGGCTTAAGGCCCGCAGCAGCGGCGGCCGGGCGGGCATTCCGGCGCGGGCCGAGGTCGAGCAGCACCTCAGCGTCATCCGTTAGCCCCGGCGCGGCGCACACGCTCAGCGCGGCGCTCTTCATAAGAAGAAACTCCTTCATGACCCAAACCACAACATTACCCGTCGCGTTGGTGACCGGGGCCGCGCAGGGCATCGGCCGCGCCATTGCGCTGCGGCTGGCGCGAGATGGCTACGCTATAGCGCTGGCCGACCTGAACGCCAGCGGCCTGGCAACGGTGCA
>JAYUUW010000712.1:0-8537 GCA_043754665.1 Anaerolineales bacterium
CGGAGGAGGCTGGGCCGGTCGGTTTAGACCGGTGAGCCGGGGTTAGCCGGACTTGGCCACCAGGCCTTCGATGGTGGTCTGCAGCGTGTCCAGTTCAGCCTGGATCGCGGCTTCGTCCATCTTTTCCTTCCAGATGCGCCCGTACATGTCGTTCCAGGCGGTCCAGATGCGGGTGCCGTTCTTCGGCCAGCCGGGCAGGGGGCCCGCGCCGCCTTCCAGCAAGACGCGCATGGTCGTGCGCACGATGGTCTTGGCCGTGTCAGTCTTGTAGCCGCCGAGATCGTCGTACGTCTCGTACTGCTCCAGCAGGCTCTTCAGGGCCGGGATCCAGATGCCGGCGTGCGCGGCCAGCCAGGCCTGGGCCACCGGGTCGGTCGTCGTCGACTCGACCAGTTCGATCGCCAGGTCGGGGTTGGGGCCGCCCTTGAGCGGCGACTCGATGTCGTTGCCGATGACGATGGTCGCCGGCTTGCCGTTCGGGGGCAGGGGGAACTCGATGGCCGTGGCGTTGACATTGCCATCGCCGACCGAGCTGGCGTCGTTGTTCCAACCGGGCTTGAGGGCGATGACGCCGTCATTGAACAGTTGGCCCGAGCCGCCTTCGCTCTCCGACTGGAGGATCAGGTTTTCGCTCGAGGACCACATCAGGTCGTTGTGGAACGACCAGGTGGCGGCGGCGCCGGCGATGTTGGCCGAGGGCACGCCCAGGTTGTCGCCCAGCGGGGCATTGTTCGAGTTGAACCAGTTGAGGATGCGCATGGCCTGGCCATACGAGTCGCCGCCCGGTCCGTAGGTGTAGTAGGCCGTGTTGCCCCACTTGTCGCTGACGTTCACTTCCGAGATGGCTTGCGCCAGGGCCACCAGCTCGTCCCAGGTGGTGGGCAGAGCGGCCGGGTCCATGCCCGCCTCTTCAACCTTATCCAGGTTGATGAACAGGACGTCGGCGCCCGAAGACTTGGCCAGGCCGTAGACCTTGCCGTCCTTGCTCGCGCCGGCGATGCTGCCGTCGGCCAACAGCGCGGCCTTGGCGGCCGACACCGGGGCGAAGACGTCCAGCTGCACAAACTCGTTCACGTACGCTTCGCCGTAGGTGGTGTCGGGGATGATGCCGGCGGCGAGCCCCATCAGTTGGTTCTGGCGCAAGTCCCAGTCCCAGCTGTGGGTGGTGATCTTCATGGTCAGGCCCGGGTGAGCATCCACGAAGGGCTGGAACTTGGCGTAGGCGAGACCGCCCCAATTCCAATTCTTCTTGAAGAACTCATTTTCCGGGTCCTGCGCCCAGCCGGCCAGAGCGGCCAAATCGGGGACATCCGTGTTCCACCAGACGTCCATCACCACCGGGGCGGGAACCGCGGTGGCAACGGGGCCGGCGTCGGCGGTCGGTGCCGGCGTCGCCGTGGCCTGGGGGGCGCAGGCGGCCAGCAGGCTTGCGCCCGCCGCGATGCCTGCCGCCTTGATGAAATCGCGCCTCGAGACTAATTTCCTATCCATGTGCTTGCTCTCCTCCTTGATATGCGGCCCCAATCGATTGGTCGGAGCTTAATCCAGCATGCATGCCAAGCCATGCCAGGTCAAGAACAGGAACAGACATGCTTATCGGCGCGCCCGGTAGCTGAGGTTAACCCGTAACAAGGCACCAAGGACTTCCTGATCGCCTGTTTAGGTTACTGCGCCTGTGTTTCTATTGTGCCGATCATGCATCTCTAAGACGCTAGCATACTGAAAAACAAAAAAATGTCAACTCATAATACTTGGCCTGTCAAATCGAAGCACCCACGGCGCTAACCAAAACCATAATTGCTCCTAACGCAAAATGGTTTATACTGCCCCCCGGGGTGGCCCGCCGGCCCGAATAGGCCACCCTATCGACAACCCACCCCAACTTAGGTAAACTCTGGCACCATGACGTCCAAACTCCCGAGCGGCGTACCCACGCCCAAAGGGCGCAAACATGCGCCGCGCAAGCCGCGCACGCCCACGGTTGTGCCCCAGCCGCGCACCTATCGTGCGCTCCGGCGCGGCATAAATATCATGGCCAACGCCGTGCGCCCCACCTTGGGGCCGTTGCCGCGCCTGGTCTTAATGGAACGCCTCCGCCGTGACTTTGCGCCCGAGTATCTCGACGACGGCGCCACCATTGGCCGCCGCATCATCGAGATTAGGCCGCGCAGTCAGGATGTGGGCGCCATGCTGCTCCGCCAGGCCCTGTGGCAGATGCGGCAAGAGGCCGGCGACGGCTCAGTGACGATGGCCGTCATGTACCAGGTCTTGGTAAATGAAGGTATGCGCTACGTTACCGTCATGGGCTACAACGCCATGCTGCTGCGCGCCGGCCTGGAAAAGGGCTTGCGGGCGGTGTTGGCGCGGCTCCAGCAGCATGTGACCCCGCTGGCCCGCAAGGCCCACTACACCGCTGTGGCGCTTGGCCTGGTGCAAAACGACCAGGAATTGGCCGAGATGCTGGGCGAAATCTTCGACATCGTCGGCACTGACGGCCTGATCGTGGTCGAAAAGGGTCAGCGCTGGGGCCTAGAGCGTGAGTACGTCGACGGCACCTACTGGCACCTCAGTGGCTGGGTGTCGCGCCGCTTGATCACCGATGCCGCCGAGGAGCGCACGATCTTTGAAGATGCCGCGCTGCTCATCAGCAACGTTGACCTGAAGGAACCGGAAGAGCTTATCCCGGTGCTGGAGAAGTGCGTGAAGGCCGGCATCAAAAAGCTGGTTATCGTCGCGGCCACCGTCGGCGACCGCGTGATCGGGCTGCTGGTCAACAACAACAAGGCCAAGACCATCGAAACCCTGGCGGTGCGCACTCCGCGCGTCGGCGAGAAGCAGCACGTAGCGGCGATTGAAGACATGGCCGCGCTCACCGGCGGCCGGCCGTTTTATGCGGCCACCAACACGCTGTTCATGGACTTTCAGGTCTCCGACTTGGGCTACGCCCGCCGTGCCTGGGCCACCCGCAGCTCGTTTGGCCTGTTCGGCGGCAAGGGCGACCCGCGCAAGATACGCCAGCACCAGTTGGACCTGCGCGCCCAACTGCCGCACGCCGAGCTGGATTTCGATAAGAAGATGCTGCAGGAGCGCATTGGCCGCCTGGCGGGCGGCACGGCCATTCTTAAGGTCGGCGGCTTTACCGAAACCCAGATCGACACCCGCACCGCCATGGCCGAGCGCGCCGTCACCAGCTTGCGCGGCGCGGTGCAGGCCGGCGTGGTCGTCGGCGGCGGCGCGGCCCTGGTGGCGGCGGCGGCGGCCCTCACCGGCCTGCCGGCCGATAATGACGACGAAGCGGCGGCTTACAAAATGCTCGCCCGCGCGCTCGAAGAACCCCTGCGCACCATCGCCCGCAACTCCGGCGCCAACGCCGATGTGATTATTGACCATGTGAAAGCCAGTCCCCCCGACTTTGGCTTTGAGGCCCGCTCCCGCCAGATCGTCAATCTGCGCGAGGCGGGTGTCATGGACTCGGTGCTGACGCTCACCAAGGCGCTCGAAATAGCCGTGAGCGGCGCCGCCATGGCGTTGACCACCGACATCATCATCCATCACGCCGAACCCATCGAAACTGTGGAGCCGTAGTCAAACGCCGATGAGAACCAAAACCAAGCTTGCCGCCCAGCCCCTCAACCGGCTGGGAGGCCCCGCCGTGGGCACGGTCACCGCGCTCGCGCTCGGCCACGACCAGGGCGACACCGTCTTCGTGGGGGCCCGCGCCGGCCTGTTTCGCACCACCGTCGCGCCCGACGCCGCGCCGGCCGTCTGGGAGCGGCTCGCGAACGCGCCGATTGGCATCCTGGCGCTGGCGGTCTCGCCCACCTTCGCGCGCGATCAGCGGCTGCTGGCCGGCACCAACCGCGGCCTATTTGTCTCCGGCGACGCCGGTGAAACCTGGCGCACCGCCGGCATGCCCATGTCTGAAACCATCATCACCGCGCTGGCCTGTTCGCCGTACTTCGCTGAAGACGGCATCGTGCTGGCCGGGACTATGGAAGATGGGGTGTACTACTCAACTGACCGGGGTGAGCGCTTTGTGGCCATGAGCTTCGGCCTGCTCGATGCCTCCGTCCTCGCCCTCGCGTTCTCGCCTGATTTCGAGCACGATGCCACAGCGTTTGTGGGCACCGAAACGACCGCCTACTTTAGTTACAACGGCGGCCTGGCTTGGAAGGAACTGGCCTTCCCTGCCGAGACTGCGCCGATCCTCAGTCTGGCGCTGTCGCCCGCCTTTGCGGCTGACAACACGCTCTACGCCGGCACCGAACAGGCCGGCCTCCACCGCTCCACCGACCGGGGCGCCAGCTGGACTAAGCTGCCGCTGCCCGCCGCCACGGTCAACGGCCTGGCCTGCACCGCCGCCGAGTTGCTGGCCGCCACCGAGTCCGGCCTCTTTCGCTCCACCGATGGCGGCGCGACCTGGACCGCCTGGCTCGATCTGCCCGACGTTATGGGCTTGGCCGCCGCGCCCGAAGTGAGCGTGGCCGGGGCCGTGAACCAGGGCGTGTGGCTCGCGGCCGGCCAGCAGGCCTGGCAGCCGCTGCCGGGCCTTTCGGCGCGCTCGATGCTGGGGCTGGCGCTCGCGCCGCACTTCGACCAGGAGCCGATCGCCTTCATGTTTGGCCCGCAAGAAGGGCTATGGCGCTCCAGCGATGGCGGTGTCACGTGGGCCAGCCTGGAAGATCGCCTGCCCAGCCAAGACATCGCCGCGCTGGCGCTCTCGCCCAACTTCGCCGTCGACCGCACGGTCGTGGCCGGCGCGCTCGAAGGCCTGTCGGTCAGCACCGACGCCGGCGAGACCTGGACCCGCCGCGCCGACCCGCCCGCCGACCTGATTGCGTTCTCGCCCAGCGGTCGGCTCATGCTGGTGAGCTTTCCCGTGGCGGGGCTGCGCGTCAGCGTCAACTACGGCGACACCTGGCTCGCCTTTCCAGGGCCGTGGGATACCGGCGGCAAGGTCGCGGCACTGGCGGTGAGCGACACCGGCCATTTCTACGTGGCCTACCTCGAAGGGGTAGGGGAGACGTTGACGCTCTGGCAGGGCCAGCCCAAGCAGCTTGAAAAGGCGCTGACCGAGCCGGTTGGCCCCAACCCGCTCATCGCCTTGTATGTGCCCGCCGCGCCAGCCGCCGAGCCAGCCTGGTACGCCGCCTGGGGGCATCAGGTGTGGACGCTCGGCCCGGGGCGCACCCCGGCCGCCGCCACCGTGTTTGATCCCGAAACCCTGCGCGAAAGCCTCACCGCCCTCACCGGCGGCGATGGGCCAAACGGACCGCTGCTGCTGGCCTGTACCGGCCGGCGGCTCTTCCAGTCGGCCGGCGGGCAAAGCTGGTCGGAAGCGTACGATTTTGGGCAGGATCGGGCGGTGTCGCTGACGCTCTCGCCCACCTTCGCGGCCGACCACACGGTCTACGTGCTCCTGTTGGGCGGATCGATGTGCAAGCTGACGATTTATTAAGGATCAGCCGCAGGTTTCATCGTATAATGCGTTGCATTGCGTCATGACACCGCAATCCTGCTTACCTGCTGCGCGCCGCCTTGCGTGATTCTGGCTGTCAGCGGCTTTTTTGTTCAGCTTGACCCCCTACCGCCAACACCCAGCCACGCTCATTCGCGCGTCTGCCAACGCCTCGCCCCAGCGAACTGACCTTTGATGACGCGGTCTTGAACCTGAAACCCACTTTCAACCAACAACTATGCGAAATTTCC
Organism: Anaerolineales bacterium; assembly: GCA_043754665.1. GTDB lineage: Bacteria > Chloroflexota > Anaerolineae > Anaerolineales > UBA6663 > JADZEK01. The sequence continues at coordinate 5,710 of JAYUUW010000712.1, forward strand.
ACCCAACTGTGAGCTAAACCATATGACCACACCCGCAACCCCCTACTGGGTCTTCGTCGGCACCTATACCGAAGCCGCCCGCGCCGCCGGTCAGCCCTCCGAAGGCATCTACGTCTACCGCATGGACCCGGCCGACGGCACGCTCACCTACGTTGGCTCGGGCGACCCCGGCCCCAACCCGTCGTTTCTGGCTGTCCACCCCTCCGGCCGCTTCCTATACGCCGTGAACGAGGTGGAGCAGATGGGGGCCGTCCGCGGCGGCGGCGTGACCGCCTTCGCCTTCGACCCGGCTACCGGCGCGCTCACTCTGTTGAACCAGGAAACCGCCCACGGCACCATTAGCTGCCACATCAGCGTGGACGCGACGGGCAAATTTGCGCTGGCGGCCAACTACGGCAGCGGCGACGTGCTGGCCCTGCCCATCAACCCCGATGGCACCCTGCGCCCCGCCAGCCACATCGTCGACCACGTGAGCCTGGTGCCCGGGGCCGAGCCGAACACCGCCCGCGCCCACTCCATCACGCTCGACGCCGGGCAGCACTACGCCCTGGCCGCCGATTTGGGCCTCGACTGCATCATGATCTACCGCTACGACGGCGTGAACGGCAAGCTGAACCTCAACCTCAACCAGCCCTGGGTGCAGGCGGTGCCGGGCGCCGGCCCGCGCCACCTCGACTTTCACCCCAACGGGCGCTACGTGTACCTCATCAACGAACTCAACGCCACGGTCACGGCGCTGGCCTTCGACGCGGTCGAAGGCACACTGGCCGAGCTGCAAACGCTCTCGGCCCTGCCGGCCGGGTACGACGGCCCCAAGTCGTGCGCCGACATTCACGTTTCGCCCGACGGCCGCTTCCTCTATGGCTCCAACCGGGGCCATGACAGCCTCGTCATCTACGCCATCGACCCCGATAGCGGGCTGCTGACGCTGGTGGGGCATACCGCCACCCTAGGGCGCACGCCGCGCAATTTCAGCCTCGACCCCACCGGCACCTTCCTGTTTGTCGCCAACCAAGACAGCAACAACATCGTCACCTTCCGGCGCGACGCCGCCACCGGCCAGCTCACGCCCACCGGCCAGGTCATCACCGTGCCGTCGCCGGTCTGCCTGAAGTTTCTGGCCGCCGCCTAGGCCCGCCCTTCACTCGCTCTCTCTGCCTTAGGACGCGCCCATGATCAAAATCGCTGAAATCCTGCCGGGGACTCACACGCCGCTGTGGAACCTCGTCAAGCAATGCGGCATCACCTACGTTGTGGGCATGATGGACCTGACCCAGGGCTTGGACGGCAGCGTGGAAGACAAGCCCTGGAGCTACACCTCGCTCCTGCGGCTAAAGAATTCCTACGCCGCCGCCGGGCTGGAGCTGGCGGTACTCGAAAGCCGCCCGCCCATGGAGCAGATCAAGCTCGCCCTCCCCGGCCGCGACGCGCAGATTGAGGCCGTCTGCGACCTGATCCGCAACCTAGGCAAGGTGGGCATCCCGGTCTGGTGCTACGAGTGGATGCCGATCTTCAACTGGCTGCGCACCTCGCTCGACACGCCCGCCCGCGGCGGCGCCTTGGCCACCGCCTACGACAACGCCGCCATGGCCGACGCCCCGCTCACCGAGTACGGCACGGTCACCGAAGACCAGTTGTGGGATAACCTGAAATACTTTTTAGAGCGCGTGGTGCCGGTGGCCGAGGCCGCCAACGTCAAGCTCGCCATGCACCCCGACGACCCGCCGCTGTCGCCCATCCGCGGCCTGGGCCGCATTATGCGCAGCGTCGACAACTTCCAGCGCCTGATCGACCTGGCGCCCAGCCCGGTGAACGGCGTGACGCTCTGCCAGGGCAACTTCACGCTGATGACCACAGACGTGCCCGCCACCATCCGCAGCTTTGGCCGCCAGAACAAGATCTTTTTCGTCCACCTGCGCGATGTGCGCGGCGTGCCCTCCAAGTTCGTCGAGACCTTCCACGACGAGGGCCAAACCGACATGCTGGCCTGCATGCAGGCCTATCACGACATCGACTTTGAGGGCGTTCTGCGCCCCGACCACGTGCCGACCATGGAAGGCGACAGCAACGCCGACCCGGCCTACTCCTCCATCGGCCGGCTGTTTGCCATCGGCTACATCAAGGGGCTGCGCGAAGCGGTCTACGGCAAAGCGACGGTGGAATAAGCCGCCACTTTCGCCGGAAATTGACCCGGCCGGCTGATTACGATACGCTATTGATGCGGTCCGCTTTGACTGATCGCCAGGAGAACTAAGCTATGGCCACGTTAGAAATGTCACCCGTCAAGACGTATGAGACCTACCGCGTTAGCGTCGAGGAATATCGCCGCTTCCGCGAACAGGGCTACCTGGTCGTCAAGGGCCTCGTGCCGCTGGACGATGTCGCCGAGATGAACGAATTTCTCGATGAAATGCTGGCCGGCCGCCGCACCATCGACGGCGCGCTCATCATGAAAGGCTTTGGTCAGCGCCCCGACAAGCCCGACGAATGGCTGCGCGCCCACATGCTGCACCGCCGCTCGCCGATCCACGAGCGCTTCTTGCTGCACCCGCGCACCCTCGACGTGCTCCAGGCCCTCATCGGGCCAGACATCTCGGCGCTGCAATCCATGCTGTTCTTCAAGCAGCCCGGCCAGCAGGGCCAGGGTTACCATCAAGACGCCTACTACCTGCCGACCTTCCCCGACACGCTGTGCGGGGCGTGGCTTGCTCTCACCAAAGCCACCGTCAACAACGGCTGTATGCACTTTGCGGTGGGGTCGCAGAACGAGCCGGTCTACCCCGACCCGGCCGGCACCGGCTTGGCGCTGTCGGCCAACTTTAGCGACC
>JAYUUW010000713.1:0-4683 GCA_043754665.1 Anaerolineales bacterium
GGGAGAGTTGTCACTCCGCCCGCGGGTCCACACCCGTTTCTCTCCGACCGGCTGCTAGGGGCGGAATCTCTCGACCACGTCGCACCCAGGCGCCGGGCACTCCCGAGCGACACACTCCCGAGCGGCGCTTGTCACACTTTCGCCAGGGCCGTATACTGACGTGTGAGCACTCCGATTGGCCGGCCGCCACTGTCGCCGGCCCCGACATGGAGCCCGAATTGTTGACCGCGACTACCCATCCACATGTCGTCACCGATAGCGCCCTGCTGGACGGCGAGCCGGTGATTCGGGGTACGAAGACGCCGGTGCGAGCCATCGTCGAGCTCTGGCAGCTCGGCAACCTCCCCGAGGAAATTCCGACCCACTTGCCGCAGCTCACGCTGGCGCAGGTCTTCGACGCGCTCAGCTATTACACTGAGAACCGCGAGCAGATCCATCGGTATATGGCCCGCAACCGTGTCCCCGATGATATGGTCCATCCGGCGGTGCGCCGCGTGGCCCGTTCGTCGTGAAGTTGTTCGCCGAGCTGTACCTAGATGAGGATGTATCGGTTTTGGTGGGCACGTTGTTGCGCGCCCGGGGATTGACGTTACGACCGCGCGGGACCAAGCCCTGCGGCAGCAAGCTGACCAGGCGCAGTTAGAACACGCGGTGTCCCTGGGTCGGAGCGTATTCACGCATAACCGGCTTCACTCCGAGCGGCTCCACGCCGAGTACCTCCAGGGCGGCCGGCGGCACTTCGGCATCGTCATCGGGTCCCGCCGTAGCCCGCACGCGCTGGCCCGCCGCCTGGCCCTGCTCCTCAACCAGCTTGCGGCCGGTGAGATCGAAGACCAACGCCTCTACATTTGACCCCCTACGTTGCCTCGTTATTCCTTGATTCCTTCAGAGCCCCTCGCGCGGACGCCCCCACCACGCTGTCTAACGGCCAGGGTGGGAGGCCCTGGTCCAAAGCGACTAGGCCCTACGGCGTAGCGGCGTTGGGGCTGAGCGGGTTTTTGCGCGGGGTGACGCACCCACGTGTCTTCAACCCCCCGAGTTCGCTGACCGACGGATTGGCCTGCGCGCACTGGCTGCGCGGGCAGCCCAAGGCCGGGCTGATCGCGCCCAGACCGCGCCATTGGGATATCTTTGCCGGTCTGTGTCGGGCGGCCGACGTGAAGGGCAATCTGGTCCCGGAGGCCTACCTGGCCGCCCCGGCCATCGAGTCCCGCAGCGCGGGGGTGACCACCGACCGGGACTATAGCCGTTGTCCGGGGCTAAACTGGCGACACCCGTTGGAGGGGTGAGCGGGGTGGCGCTCCGGTGCTGGTAGCCGGGCGCTAGGTCGCGGCGTGGCGCGCGAGCCTGCACACGCCGCAGCGCAGTCGCTGGAACGACCCGGGCCCGCTCGGCAAGCTAAGCGGGCTGGGGTGTTTGTGCGCCCAGCGTGCCGGTGAGGCCGGCGTGAGGCGGCCCGGCCGCGACGCTGCCCCTACGCCGCGGTATAGACGCGCACTTCACGTTCCAGCCGGTCGGCCAATTTATCCTTCGCGACTTCAAGGTCATAGCGGGCTTGCAGATTCATCCAGAAGCGATCAGACAGGCCAAAAAACCGCGCTAGCCGTAAAGCCGTATCCGGGCTAATCGCGCGCTTGCCCAAGACGATTTCGTTTATCCGCCGGGGCGGCACGCTAATATCCTTGGCCAGCCGATATTGGCTCAGGCCCAACGGCTTGAGAAATTCTTCCAACAGAATTTCACCAGGGCGAATGGGAGCTAGCTTCTGCATGGCCATAGCCTTCACCTTCCACTAATGGTAGTCCACAATCTCGACCGCCAGGGCGTCGCCGGCTTGCCAGGCAAAGCAGATCCGCCACTGGTCGTTAATCCGAAGACTGTACTGCCCTTGGCGACTGCCGGATAGCTTCTCCAAATGATTGGCGGGGGGCTGCCGTAAGTCTAGCAGCGTTTCGGCGGCATTCAGGATTTCCAATTTGCGGCGGCCCGGGCGTTGAATGTCGGGCGGCAGTTGGCGTGAGAATTCGCGGTTGAAAACCTTCTCGGTTTCCTTGTCAGCGAAACTCTTGATCATCGCCGCCGATAGTAACGCAATACGTTATCACTGTCAAGCGTGCCGGTCTATCAGCGCGCTTGGCCGCCCAGCGGATGATCGCGGTCGGACCGATGGGCGCGCTTCGCGGTCTGCGTCAGCCGCCCGCGCGGCGCAGTTGAGCCTGCTGACACGCGCTGCACTGGGCCGATGCTTTCCGGAGGCCCGCCCGGCCTGAACTCGAAGTCGTCCACGACGGGCTTCACCGGCGCAGCGTCGGCCAGACCCTCGCCGCCGCCGAGGTCATTCCACCCGGCGCGGTGCGTGTGAGGCGCGCCCGCCTCGGCGCTGGCCGCGGCGCGGCCTGGGCGGGCAGCCGGCAGGGGGCTTGAGAGCAGCGCGCCCAGGTTTGAGACCCACGTACCGGCGTTGACAGCCGGCTGCGAATGAAATACGCTTAGCCGCATGCGAACCACGATCCGGATTGACGCGGCCTTGTTGCAAGACGCCCAATTGCTGGCGGCGCGCACCGGGCGCAGCCTGAGCGCGGTGATTGAAGACGCGCTGCGCGCGGCCTTGGCGCGGCAGCCCCGGGCTGCCCCGCGTGAGCCGTTGGTGTGGGTGACGGTGGGCGGCCAGGGATTGCGCCCCGGTGTGGATCTAGATCATTCCGCCGGCCTGTTGGACCGTCTGGAAGCGCCCGCCGACGAGCCGGACTGACGTCAACAGGCTGGACGACGCCCACAGTCGCTTGGCCCTCGGCTGTGCGCTATCAATCAGGAAACTTGGCCGACATTGCCTAAGCGCCGATGCCCATGATCAGAACTCAAATTCGACTCAACGTGCAGCCACTGCGCTCCCTCCAGGCCCTGGCCGCCCAGCGCAAAGTGTCCGTGGCCGAACTGATCCGGCCGGCGGTGGCGCTGTTGCTCCGTTCCCACGCCGAAGGCGAGCATGCAGAACAGCAGCGCCGCGCCCTGGCCGTGGCCGGACGGTTTCGATCCGAGGTGACTGACTTGGCGCTCGCGCATGATCACTACTTGGTCGAGGCCTTTCAGGCCTGAGCCGCGTGGCCGCCCGCGACCGCCGGCGCTGTCCCGCCGACTCGGACGGTCCACCGGCGGCTCAAGCGCGGGGCACCCTGGCCGGTCAGCCGCGGGCCCGCCAGGGGTGACAGCCGATGTTCCGGTTAGCCCGGTTGGTGCGCCGGCCAAGCCGGCCGCGCGCTGGGCTTTGGGCGAACGCCGGCCGCGGATATCCTTACAGTTGTCTTCCAGCCAACCCTTCAAGTCGCCGCGCACCGGGGCGCAGCCAGCCGGGTTCCCCGCCGGCCAGTCACGCGATCGGCCAATCACATGCCTCGTCGCCGTCAATTCGGCCAACTGCCCCCGCGCTACCGGTTTGCGCTTAATCCGTCGTCTGACCTCCGGGTCGCGCGCTGCCCGCGCTGCCAGGCCTTGACCTATCCCCGCAAATTTGCGCTGCTCATTCAGGTTGAGCCGGATGAACTGCGGGTCTTGGGCAAGACCTGCAAGTCCTGTTCCAAGTGCGAGTTCATCATTTGCCACCAGGACGAACTGGAAGCCGAACTGGCTGAGCGCTTCGCGCGCCAGCGGCCCGAGGTCGTGGGCCACCCGTATCTGGTCGTGGGGACCGTGGCGCTCAAGACGTGGCGCGCCGGGCTGACCCAGCCCAAGACGATCGCGGAGGTTTTGGCCCAAACCGCCGATATCCAGGACTATCGCGTCCTCGAGTACGACCCCGGGGGTTGGGGTCCGGTTGAGCCGGCCCAGGGGCGCCCGGCGGCTGGTCGGCGCGCGAAACGCGCGGGCTGAAGGGCGGGCCTCCGCCGCTTCAGCCCACCGACTCCCGCGACCCCGGCGGCGCGGCCTTAGCCGAAGCCCAACCCCGGCGGCACCCGGCCCATCCGCCCGTCCCCCGCCTAACGGGCGTGAAACCGTGCGTCTTTTGTGGAACCGGCCCAAGCCGCAACCGATCCAGCAACCCGGGCTGCCGCCAGAACTCCCCAAACGCGACCAACAGCCCATGTTCGGTGTTTGTGCTCGACCCTTCCGACGGCCGTATGCTCACAGGCGATTCCTCCGCCCGCTAGCCTACCGCCTAACCTGGCGGCCGTGCCAATTTGCATCTGATTCAACGAAACTGGCGCTGAAGGCACATTAGTTACGCAAGTGATTTCGCCTGAGCTACTGCGGCGGGCTGATCGGCCATGCGATCCACATTTGTATTGGTGGCGTATCGCCGACCACTACTGGTCGAATTTAATCGGTGAACTTTTGGGCGCTGCCCCAGTGTCCAGCGTTCGGGCGCGCCGAGAATTCGGTAGGCATCTAGGAAGATACCATGCTGGTCAGGCACCCAAAGTCGGCTGCTCGTGTGGGCTGTGACAAAACGCAAGCCGCCAATTCTTCCAACCCAAGTATATTTCGCGTCACATAGGTTACATCTGAGGTAACCTGCGTGACACAGAATATACCGTTGGAGTTGCCCAGCTGCGCGCTGTTAGCCGGCTTCCAGGATTTCTTTCGCGTAAGCGGTAAGCGGTACTCAAGCGCTACGGGTGAGGTCAAAAAGAATCCGTGTGATTAAACTGGGCTGCTTTGGCTGATTGGCCCGAGCGAGCCTTTGAT
>JAYUUW010000714.1:0-8598 GCA_043754665.1 Anaerolineales bacterium
CGGCGCGATGCGGTGCGCCACGGTGCGCTTGCCCCACGCCCCGAGGGCCATGACGGCTTTCGTCATCGTCACCGGCGTGGGCAGGTCTGGCTGCGGCTGGCCCAGCAGCGCGGCCTTGGCCCGCATCCGGCGCACCACATCGGCCGGCACGCTCACGCGCTGGGCGGCGCTGAGCGCGCGCACCGAGATCAGCATGGCCTGGTCGGGGTTGCAGCGGCCCTGCGCGTCGCAGTCTTCGTGGCAGCGGCCCCAGGCGTTCAGCCACACCGCGTTCGGCCAGCGCTTGAACGCGCCCTCGCTGCGGCGGGCGCCGGTCCACAGCGGGTCGTGCACCACCACATGCTGATCGTCGTAGCCCACCACCAGCACAAAGTGCGGCCCTTTGAACTGGTTCTGGGTCGAGACGCCCGGCTGCACCTCGGCGAACGCGCCGTAGTGCACCAGCGCAATGGCCGGCCGCGCCAGGTCGAGCACGGCGCGCAGTTGCGCCAGCCCCCAGCCCCGACGAAACTCCAGCGGCGCCTGGTAGCTCTCGCCGGCCCGCATGAGCTGGGCCATCGAGATGTAGCCCTCGGGCGTGGCGCCGGTGCGGTGAAAGACCGCGTCGGTGGTGGCGGTGACGCCCAGGGCGTTGACCAGCATGGTCAGGCAGGCCGGGCCGCAGTCGTTGCGCGAGGCGGCGGCGTCGGGGTCGTATTGCGATTTGTAGGTGATGTTCAGCAGCACGCTCATGGCGAATGCCTCCGGCGGGTGGGCCAGCGCCGCCGATTATAGCGCGGGGCGGGCGTTGGCGGTTGTCATCAAGTCGCCCGCTCGCACTCTAGCGCCGTCTCCCCCGAGTCCCTCCCGTCCCTTGAGTCCCCCCTCTGACCTCCGACTTCCGACCTCCAATCCCCCCACCTCCGGGGGTATAATCCCTGACACATCCGTTCGCACCCGCCCCCATGCCGCCCACCGATCTGCGCACCCGCCTCCAGCGTCTCCGCGTCCACAAAAATCGGACGATCACCACCGACGCCCCGCCCTCGGGCCGCCCGCCCGCCGGGCCGCCGCTGGAGCCGCACACCGCCCCGCCAACGATGGCCGGCCGGCCCGAAGGCCAGCCCCGCGCCACCGGCCGCGACCTGCCCGGCGAGCGCATCGAGACCAGCCTGGGCGCGTTCCAGCGCATCGACACCAGCTACCCCATCGACTTTGCGCACGGCCCCAAGACCCTGGCGCAGGCCTTCGCCCACCACCCCGGCACGGCCGCCCGCCTGGCGCGCGATGAGGCCCTGGCCCACGCCGACCTGCGCTCGCTGGCCTTCCTCGACACCGAGACCACCGGGCTGGCCGGCGGCGCGGGCACGCTGGTGTTCCTCATTGGCGTCGGCGCGGTGGAAGCCGACCGCTTTGTGCTGCGCCAATATTTCTTGCTCGACCCGGCCCACGAGCCCGCCCTGCTGGCCGCGCTGGTCGACGACCTGGCCCCGCGTACCGGCTATGTGACCTTCAACGGGCGCTCGTTCGACCTGCCGCTGCTCGAAACACGCCTGACCATGAACCGGCGGCGCGGCGCGCTCGGCCAGCGCCCGCACCTCGACCTGCTCATGCCGGCCCGCCGCCTGTATCGCGGGCGGCTGCCCTCCTGCTCGCTGGGCGACATTGAGCGCGGCGTCTTTAACATTGCCCGCGACGATGACGACGTGCCCGGCTGGCTGATCCCGCAGCTCTACACCGACTACCTGCGCACCCACAACGCCCGCGAGATGCAGCGCGTGATCTACCACAACACCATCGACATCCTCTCGATGGTCACGCTCACCGCGCACCTGCTCGAAGTGTTCGGCGCGCCGATGGAGGCTGAGCCGGTGTCAACCCGCCCGCCCGCGCCGCTCTCCGCGCGGCCCAAGACTGTTGCGCCGCCCGGCCCGGCCCCGGAAGACCTGCTGCGCCTGGCCTGCTGGCACGCCGACAACCACCGCCCGGCCGAGGCCGAAGTCGCCTTCACCGGCGCGCTGGCCGGCAAGCTCACCCTGCCCGACCGCACGCTGGGCCTCACCCGGCTGGCCGCGCTCTACAAGCGCCAGGGCCGCCGCGCCGAGGCCGTGCCGTTTTGGGAGCAACTGGCCTCGTTCACACTCGAAGACCCGCAGCCGTTTGTCGAGCTGGCCAAGTATTACGAGTGGCACGCCCGCGACTACCGCCGCGCGCAGGCCTGGGTGCAGCGCGCCCTGGCGCTGGTCGGCGGCTGGTCGCCCGGCTGGCAGCGCGAGACGGCGGTGACGGCGCTCACCCAGCGGCTGGAGCGCGTGCGCGCCAAGCTCGGGCCGGAGGCCTAAGCGCGTTGCGGCGCGCCGTGCTCTGCCTGGCGGCCCTGTTTACCCTATCACTGTTGGGGCTGCTGGCCGCCTGCGCCGCGCCGACGACCGGCATTTCGGTCGCGCCCACCAACCCGCCGCCCACGCTGACGACGTCTATCGCAACTGAACCACGGTTGGTCGCCAGCCCAACGCCCATCTCTACGCCCACACCTGAGCCGCCGCCCACTCGCACCCCCCTGCCGGCTGACACGGCCGCGCCTGCTGCCACCGCTGTACTTAGCGCGGCTACTCCCCCAACCATTACCATCCTCTTCACCGGCGACATCAACCCCGGCCGCTGCCCGGCGCAGATCGCGCTGGCCCGCAACGACTTCACCGTGTCCTATCAAGCCGTGGGCGAGACCCTGCGCGCCGCCGACATCACGGTCGGCAGCCTCGACGGCTCCATCTCCGACCAAAGCGCGCCCTCGCCCTGCCCGCAGACCATGAACCTCATCGGCCCGGCCCGCACGGTGGAGGGCCTGACCTACGCCGGGTTTGATCTGATCACCGTCGCCACCAACCACGCCAAAGACTGCGGCTCCTACGGCTGGAACTGCCAGGAACGCGCCTTCCGCGACACGCAGGCCAACCTGAGCGCCGCCGGCATTCTGGCGGTGGGCGGCGGCGAGACCCTCTCGGCCGCCCGCGCCCCGGTCATCATCAAGCGGCAGGGCGTGCGCTTCGCCTTCTTGGGCGTCACCGAGGTCGGCTCGGAAACGTGGGCGTCTGACAGCGTAGCCGGCACCGCGCCGCTGGCCGAGGCCGCGCTCCCCGGCCTGCTGGCCGACATCACCGCCGCCCGCGCCCTGGCTGAGGTCGTCATCGTCCTGCCGCAGTGGGGCGTCGAGTACGCCGACACGCCCACCGCCTATCAGCAGCGCTGGGCGGAGGCTATGCTCGCCGCCGGGGCCACGCTCGTCATCGGCAACCACCCGCACACCGTGCAGCCGGTCGTGGAGTCGGTCAGCGCCGATGGCGCCCCCGCCGTCATCGCCTACGCGCTCGGCAACTTCGTGTTCGACCAGGGGCCGTGGCGCAACCGCCAGGGCATGCTGTTCCGCGCCACCTTCCAGGGCGCGGCGCTGGCCGGCTACGACCTGCTGCCCATCCACATCTACAGCCTCTATCAGCCGCAGTTCGCCGGCCCCACCGAAGCCGCCGAAATTTTGGAGCGCACCGTCGCCCCCCTGCCCTAATTCTCTTTCTCTTTTCTCTCCTCGCCCTTTGACACCTCGCCCGTTCCGGCTACACTGACCGCATGTTCCCCCCCGACGCGCTCATCGTCGCCATCCCCGACCAAACCTCCGTCGATCTCGACGACGAGGTCGCCATCCTGCACCTCGCCAGCGGCGTGTACTTCGGCCTGAACGAGGTCGGCGCGTTCGTGTGGCGGCGCTTGCAGCAGCCCACCACCGTGGCCGCGCTCGAGGCCGCCGTGCTGGCCGAGTACGCCGTCACGCCCGCGCAGTGCGCCGCCGATGTGCAGGCGCTGCTAGCCGACCTCCTGGCCCACCACCTCATCGCCCGCCGCCCCGCCGATGCGCCGTCTGCGTAAGTTCCTGCGGCTGCCGGGTGCGGAGCGCGCCGCCGTGCTGCGCGCCCTGGCCCTGCTGTGGGCCATGCGGCTGGGGCTGTGGTTCGCGCCGTTTGCGCGCTTGCAGCGCTGGGCCGGGACGCGCGCAGCTTCGCCACGCCACGGCCTGCCCGCCCCCCGGCTGGCCTGGGCCATCACCGCCGCCAGCCGCGCCGTGCCGCGCGCCACCTGCCTCACCCAGGCGCTGGCCGGGCAGGTGCTCTTTGCCCAGCACGGCCTGCGCAGCCAACTGCACCTGGGCGTGGCGCGCGGGGTCGACCGCCAGTTTGAGGCCCACGCCTGGCTCACCTGCGCCGGGCGCGTGGTGCTGGGCGCGGCCGAGACCGGGCGCTTCAAGCCGCTGCCCGCCTTCGACCCGCCCGAGCAACGCGCATGAGCGCCATCGCCGGGCTGGTCTACTTTGACGGCCGCCGGCCCGCGCCCGATGCCCTGACCGCCGCCGCCGCCCGCCTGCACCGCCGCGGGCCAGATGCTTCCGGCCAGTGGCACGGCGGCCCGGCCGCGCTGGCCCAGCAGGTGCTTTTCACCACGCCCGAGTCGCTGGCCGAAACCGGGCCGCTCGCCTCCGCTGATGGCGCGCAGATCATCACCGCCGACGCCCGCCTCGACAACCGCGCCGACCTGTGCCGCGCCCTGAGTCTGCGCGATGACGGCCAGCCCGATGCCGCCCTGATCTTGGCCGCTTACGACCGCTGGGGGGCCGGCTGCGCCGCGCAGTTGCTGGGCGACTTCGCCTTTGCCATTTGGGATGCGCGCCGCCGGCAGGTGTTCGCCGCCCGCGACATCATGGGCGTGCGGCCGGTCTTCTATTATCACGGCGGCGGGCAGTTCGCCTGGGCCTCCGACGTACAGGCGCTGCGGGCCCTCCCCGGCGTGCCCAGCCGCCTGAACGAAGCCCGCCTGGCCGATTTCATCACCGGCGGGGTCGACGCCACCCAGAGCTTCTACGCCGACCTGCCGCGCCTGCCCCCCGCCCACACGCTCACCGTCAGCGCGGCCGGGCTCAAGCTCGCGCCGTATTGGGACCTCCGCGCCGTCCGCGACACGCGCCTGCCCACCGACGACGACTACGCCGCCGCCTTCCGCGAGCACCTCACCGAGGCGGTGCGCGCCCGCCTGCGCAGCGCCTACCCGGTCGGCTCGATGCTCAGCGGCGGGCTCGACTCCACCTCGGTCGTCTGCCTGGCGCGGCCCATGCTGGCCGAGCGCGGCCAGCGGCTGCACACCTTCTCGCTGCTGTTCGACGCCGCGCCCGCCTCCGACGAGCGCCAGTTCATGGCCCCGGCCGTGGCCGCCGGCGGGCTGGAGCACCACCCACTGCTGGCCGACCCCGCCACGCCCCTCACCGACCTCGAGACCCTGCTCGACTACTCCGGCGAGCCGTTCTCGCACATGGGGCTGGCCCTGCAAGACCAGGCCAACCGCGCCGCCCGCAGTCACGGCGTGCGCGTGCTGCTCGACGGCAACTATGGCGACACGGTCGTATCGCATGGCAACTTGCGCCTGGCCGAACTGCTGCGCACCGGGCATTGGCGCACGGCCGCGCGCGAGTTCGAGGCGGTGGCCGGGCGCTGGCGGCCGGGGCGCACGCGGGCCATGCTCACGCAGGCCTGGCTGGTCGGCTTCAAGCCGCTGCTGCCCGAGTTCACCCGACAGGCGGTGCGGCGGCTGCGCAACCTGCGCGACCGGCGGCAGCCCTTTTGGGCAGTGGATACCCTCCTCAACCCCGCGCTGGCCTGGCGCGTGGATGGCGACGCCGCCCTGCGCGCCCACCTGGAAACGCGCGCCCGCCGCTACACCACCACCGGGGCCGAAAACCGCTTCGGCCTGGCGCGGCTGCCGGCCATGTCCGAACTGTATAACCGCATTGCGGCCGGGGCCGGGCTGGAGCTGCGCCACCCCTTCCTCGACCGGCGGCTGATCGAGTTCTGCCTGGGACTGCCCTCCGAGCAGCGCCTGCGCGACGGCTGGAGCCGCCTGATCCAGCGCCACGCCATGGCCGGCATCCTGCCGGAGGCCGTGCGCTGGCGGCGCAGCAAGTCGTCGCCCATCTACGGCGTCAGCCACGCCCTGCTCACGCGCGACATGCCGCGCCTGGCCGCGATCATGGCCGGGCTGGCCAGCACCGCGCCCTGGATTGACCAGGCCGCCGCCGAGCGCGACTACGCCCAACTGCGCCGGGCGGCCGAGCGCGCCGAGTATGCCGTGCCCGCCCACTGGGATGCCATGGTGCGCCTGTCGCGCGTGGCTGCGCTGATCCTGTGGCTGCCGCCGCAGGGCCTGCCGCCGGTTTGACAGCCCGGCGGCAATTGCGTAGACTAGGCCGGCGTAGCGATTTCAGCCCGGCCCCAAGCCGCGCGGAGAGTTCAGTGATGGAATCTGCCAGTATTCCCCTTCCGACCGATACGGCTCCGCCCACGGAGCTGCGCCGGCCCTATGCGCCGCCGCGCCTGACCCGCCACGGCGATGTGCACACCCTCACCCACAAAGAGGGCGCCCAACTCGACCTCGACGGCGGCAGCTTTACGCCGGACCCGCCGTTGGCCCAACCGCCGGCGGGCGGCTAACCATGCCCGCCCCGGCCGCGCCCCCAGTGCCGCCCAAGCGCCGCTACGTGACGCCCGCGCTCACCCTTCACGGCGATGTGCGCGCGCTCACCGGCCAACTCGGCCTGCCTTCTGATCCGTATGCCGTCGTCGCGAGCCTGTTGCCGCCGTCGGGCGGCCTCGGCCTTATGCGTCTGTAAGCTGCGCTGCCACCTGCTGCTAAAAGGAGCAACCCCATGCCGACCACCGAACCCACCCCGAATTTCCAGCCAGTGCCCGCCCCTACCAAGCGGCCGTATGTGGCCCCGGCCCTGGTCACGCACGGCACCGTGCAGACCCTCACCCAGAGCGACAGCAACGTCGGCCAGGATTTGGGCGGCAGCGTCATTACCGACGGCGGCTTGTAGCCCGCCGCGCCCGGGCGGGGCCTTGACCGCCCGGCCCGCCAATTGATGTTGACCTACACCGGCCGAGCGTATGGCCTCACCATCCGCTCGGCCGTGCCCTTGCCCGAGCTGACCCCCGCCGACCCTGCCGCGCCGGCCGATCTCACCATCACCTTCGGCGCGGTGCCCGACCTGCCCGCCTACGAGGGGCTAAGCGCCTCGGCCTACCCCGCCCCCGCCGAGATTCACCTCGGCTTCCGCGACGCCGGCAAATACGCCATCCGCCACGGGCACACCATCGTGCTCGACCCGCTGCCCGACGCCGACCCGCGCGTGCTGCGGCTGTATCTGCTTGGCCCGGCGCTCACGCTAGCCCTGCACCAGCGCGGCTGGCTGGTGCTGCACGCCAGCGCCGTGGCCGTGGGGGGGCGGGCGGTGGGCTTTTTGGGCGCGCCGCGCGAAGGCAAGTCGACCCTGGCGGCGGCCCTGCACCAGCGCGGGCCAGATTTGGTGTCGGACGATGTGGTGGCCGTGGCGGTGCGGCTAGCGCCAGCGGCCCCCACCGGGGAACCGCTGTGGGTCTACCCCGGTTTCCCGCAGCTGAAGCTCTGGCCGGAGGCGGTGGCTGGGCTGGGCGAAGACCCGGCCGCGCTGCCCGCCCTGCGGCCCGACCTGAGCAAGCTGGCGCGCCGCCTGTCCACCGGCTTCAACGCCGCGCCGCTGCCGCTGGGCCGGCTGTATGTTCTGGCCGACGGCCCCGCGGTGGCTATTGAGCCGCTCGACCGGCAGGCGCAGTTGGTCGAGTTGGTGCGCCACTCGTACGTGGCGCGCGCCCTGCCCCGCCTCGACGCGCCCACCCACTTGCGCCAGTGCGCGGCCGTGCTCCAGGCCGTGCCCGTGGCCCGCCTGGCCCGCCCGCGCGACCTGGCCCAACTGGCCGCCACCGCCGAGGCCGTCCTCGCCGACTGCGTGGCCGGCTGAGACCCGGTCGTCAAGAAAGGCGACGATCCCAACCAATGGAACCCATCAGTCCCCTTCCGACCGCCATTTCAAATCCGCCGACCCCTAGCCCTGAGCTCGACCTGCCCGCCGCGGGTGAGTTTTCCATTGTCTTTCTGCCCGACACCCAGTATTACTCGGCGCGTTACCCGGAACTGTTCATCGGGCAAACGCAATGGATTGCCGACCACCGCACGCGTTTTAACATTCAGGCCGTGCTCCACGAAGGCGATGTTGTGCACGGCAATGAAGCGCAGCAGTGGGCCAACGCCGACGCCGCGCTCCGCCTTTTGGATGCGGCCGAAATCCCCTACCTGATCGCCATCGGCAATCACGACTACGACACCTTTTCCGACGCCGACCGGCGGACGACGGCGTTCAATGCCACGTTCTCGCCTGAGCGCTATGCCGCCCACGCCTGGTGGCAGGGCGGGTTCTATGAGGCCGGCCACACCGAGAACGCGTACTGCCTGTTGACCATCGCCGGCGCGGACTACTTGCTGCTCAGCCTGGAGTTTGGGCCGCGCCAAACGGTGATTGATTGGGCCAATGACCTCTTAGCGCGCTACCGCGAGCGCTGGGCCGTCTTGGTGACGCACTCGTTTCTATACAGTGACGGCACACGCGTCAGCCCCGGCGATGAGCACAATCCTAAGATTTATCCGCTGGGCGCGTCGGCCAACGATGGCGAAGATCTGTGGGCCAAGCTGGTCAGCCGCCATGACAAC
>JAYUUW010000715.1:0-2886 GCA_043754665.1 Anaerolineales bacterium
CCCCAGCGCCCGCAGCGTCGCCAGTTGCGCCGGCTCCGGCGCGGCCAGCTCAAAGTTGCCCAACAGGCACGCGCCCACCGAGCCGGTGTTGGCCCCGCCCGTGTGCGCCCCGCGCACCGTCAGGTCGCGGCCCGCGTAGAGCTGCCCCGCCGCGTCGATGACATAGTGATAGCCGATATCGGCATAGCCTTTGGAGCGCATATGCAGGATTTGGATTTCGCGCGGCCCGTCGCTGAGCGGCAGCGCTGAGTGATGCACGATCAGCGTGCGCAGAATGTCGGCCAGCGGCTGGGCGTACACCAGCCAGCCTTCGGGGTTGGTCAGGGGGTCATACAGGCCGTGTTCGCCGGGCGCGTCGTGGTCGGGGGCAGCGGCGCCCCACGCCTCCCGGCGAGTGAGGGCGAGCGGGGTCAGCGTCGGAGTCGGCGGTGGGGCGCCCAGGCCACAGGCGGCCAGGGCCACACTCGCGCCCGCCGTCAGGCCCAGCCCCAAGGCCCGCCGGCGCGAGAAACGCCGGCGGGCCGGGGAAGTGTCAGCGTGGGTCAACGCGCCCTAAGCTCGGCGCGGCCGTTACCAGGCAAAGGCCTCGGGCGTCTCGCCGCCGGGGCCGGGCCAAATCTCGTCCAGCGCCTTCAGCGTGTCGGCGTTCAGCTTCAGTTCCAGGGCGTGTAGGTTGCCGTCAAACTGCTCCATCGTGCGCGGCCCGATGATCGGCCCGGTAATGCCCTTTTGGGCCAGCAGCCAGGCTAGCGCCACATCGGCCGGGTTTTCGCCCAGCTTGGCGCACAGGGCCTCATAGGCCTTCAGGGCCTTCAGGTGCGCTTTGATTTCCTTCTGCTGGTCGGCGTTGGCGCGGCGGCCCACCTTTTGCTTTTGCAGCGCGCCGCCCAGCAGCCCGCCGGCCAGCGGGCTCCACGGGATCACGCCCAGCCCATAGGCGCGCGCGGCCGGCAGCACTTCCAGCTCCACCGTGCGCTCCATCAGGTTGTACAGGCACTGTTCCGCCACCAGCCCGAGGAAGTGCCGGCTAGCCGCCACCCCCTGCGCCTGGGCGATGTGCCACCCGGCGAAGTTGCTGCTGCCCACATACAGCACCTTGCCCTGCTGCACCAGCAGTTCCATGGCCTGCCAAATCTCGTCGAACGGCGTCTCGCGGTCGATGTGGTGCATCTGGTACAGGTCGATGTGGTCGGTCTGCAAGCGGCGCAGGCTCTCGTCGCAGGCGTGGCGGATGTGGTAGGCCGACAGGCGGCGGTCGTTCGGGCCGGAGCCCATGCGGCCGTTGACCTTGGTGGCCAGCACGATCTGCTCGCGCCGGTTGCCGCCTTGGGCCAGCCAGCGCCCGATGATCTGCTCGGTGACGCCTTCGCCCTGTTTCCAGCCGTACACATTGGCCGTGTCGAAAAAGTTCAGCCCCACGTCGAGCGCGTGATCCATGATGGCAAAGCTATCCGGCTCGGTGGTGTGCGGGCCGAAGTTCATGGTGCCCAAACACAACCGGCTGACCTTCAGCCCGGTGCGGCCTAATGAAATATATTCCATATCACTGACTCCCATCTACTGAACAGGCTTAGCCGCCAATGGCGGCCTTGAACTCGGTCCACACGCGGTCATACAGTTCGAGGGCGTCGCCCACGTCCTGAATCCACTGCAAGTGGCTCATGGTCTCGGCATCGGGGTAGATGCCCTTGTTGTTAATGATCTCCGGGGCCAGCAGCGCCTTGGCGGCGTCGTTGGGCGAGCCGTAGCCGATGAAGGCGATGTTCTGCGCGGCGATCGCGGGGTCGCTCATGAAGTTGATAAAGACCATGGCCGTGTACTTATTGGGCGCGCTGGTCGGCACGGCCATGTTGTCCTGCCAGATGGTGCAGCCTTCCTGCGGGATGACGTATTCCAGGCCGGCCCGCCCGCCCAGTGCGGGGTCGCCCGCCAAAACCGCGTCGCCGGTCCAAATGTGGCCGATGACGGTCTCGCCCGCCACGGCCAGGTCGTCGTTGGTCTGGCTGTCATAGGCCTTCACGCAGGGCGCCTGCGCAATCAGCAGGTTCTTGGCCTCGTCCAGGTGGGCCGGGTCGGTGTCGTTGATGCTGTAGCCCAGGTACATCAGCGCCGCGCCCAGCGTCTCGCGCTGGTCGTCGAGCATGCTGATCTTACCGCAGACGGCCGGGTCGGGCTCAAACACGGTCTTCCACGAGGCGGCGGGGTCGGGCAGCACGCCGGTGTCCACAATAAAGCCGGACGTGCCCCAGTCGAACGGCACGCTATATAGCTGGTCGGGGTCGAAGTATTGATGCACGTTGACCGGGTTCATGTACTTGATGTTGGTGATGATGTTGAAGTCGAGCGGCTCGAGCATGTTCTCGGCGATCATGATCTGCACCATGTAGTCGGAGGGCATGATCACATCGTAGCCGGTCGCGCCGGATTGCAGCGTGGCCAGCAGCGTCTCGTTCGAGTCGAAGTTGGTCTCGGCCACATGTACGCCGCACTCGGTCTCAAACTGCTCTTTCACGGCCGGGTCGAAGTACTCCACCCAGGTGTACACCTGGATTTCGTCGGCCAGTTGGCTCTTGTCGCCACAGCGGCCGCTGGTGTCGCCAGTGTCCCCCTGCACGACCTCAGTGGCCGAGGGCTGCGCGGTCGGCGTGGCGCAGGCGGCTAACAACAAACACGACAGGATCAGGACATTCCACAGACGTTTCATGTGTGCTCCTCCAAGCGTGGCAGCGGATGGGTAACGGACCCAGCACCTGATTCTGGGCAGGTGTGTAACGGATGCGCTGCGCCGCGTCAATCGGCGTTCGGCGGCAGCTTACCGCTCTACTCTGTGCGGCACGGCGGCGATTAGGCGAACAATAGCACCGCAGAAATATAGCCCACGGCGGC
>JAYUUW010000716.1:0-4159 GCA_043754665.1 Anaerolineales bacterium
GGCACGCTCCTTGTGCGCTACTTCGTAGCCGCGCGCTCCCCCACTCTTTCTCTTTCTCTTTTCTCTCCCTCCGGCCCTGGCACAGCTCTTGCACTAAGAACGGCAAGAGATCAACACATGAAACGTTCTGACCTCCTCCAACTGCTTGAAGCCGGGCTGGCAGCCGGACAACCCGCTTATGTTCGCCAGGCCGCCCAGCGCTACCTGTTGGATTGGCCCGGCGACCTGGCCGTGCAGTTGGCGCTGGCGCGCGCCTATGCCGCCGAGGGTCGCGCCCACACCGCTGTCGACATGCTCACATCCCTCGTCGCCGCCGACCCCGAAGCGGCGGCGGCCCACCGGCTGCTGGCCGACCAGCAGCGCGTGCTCATTGACCCCAACGCCGCCGCGCTGGCCGAAGCCTCGGCCCATGTGCTCGATGGCCTGGGCCAGCGCGGCGCCCTGCCGGATTGGGCCATGGCGGCGCGGGCAGCTTACCTGGCCGACCACATCGGCGATTGGGACACGGCCCAGCGCGAGGCGCAGTTGGCCTTGCGGGCGGCCCCGACGCCGGGTGGTGGCGTGCCGCTCGTGTCACTCCTGGCCGTGTCGGCCGTTTGGCACGCCGGCCGGCTCGATCTGGCGCGGCCGTTGGTCGATGGCTTCCACGCTCGCTGGCCGGAAGTCGTCGCGTTCCGCCTGTGCCTGGCCGAGAGCCTCATGGCGGCGGGCGACCACACCCAGGCCATCGGCCTGCTGCACGACGCGGCTTCTAAGGATGTGGGCGGGCAGGTCGTCGTGCGCCATTGGGGCAAGAACCATCCCTACCGCGCGCTGTGGGACAACGCGGCCTCGCCCTCGCTGCCCGGCCCGCTGCCGGCCGAGTTGATGGCCATGCTGGGCCTCAATCAGTTGGCGAGCACCGCCCATGCCAATGGTTCTAAAGCCGGTCCCGGCGAAGCCGAAGAGCTGGCCGCCATTCAAGCCAAGCTCGATGAGCTGGCCGCGCGGCTGCCAAGCGCGCAGGCGGTCAAGCACCGCTTGCAGCACCTCAAGCGCAAAGAGGCCAGCCTCGAGCCGCCCGCGCCGTCGATGCACTACGTCTTCCTGTCGAGCCGCACGCGCCTCACGCAGGTCTACGGCGCGGCCGGCTTCAGCCGGGTCGATGCTGCCCTCAAGCGCGCGGCCGGCTTGCTGCTCAAACAAACGAGCATGAAGACCGCCGTGCTGTACGTCGATGACCCGGCCTCGCTCTCGCCGTTCGGGCTGCGGCCCGCCAACCCCACCAACGCCTGGGACATCAAGGTGCTGGCCGGCAAGCTGGCCGGGCGCATCAAGACCGGCGGCGGCACGCTGGGCGCGCTGCTCATCATCGGCGGGCCGGACATCATTCCGTTCCACCATTTGCCGAACCCGACCGACGACGCCGACGCCGACATTCCGTCTGACAATCCCTACGCCACGGCCGACGACAACTACTTCGTGCCGGAATGGCCCATTGGCCGCCTGCCTACCGGCGCCGGCACCGACCCCGCCCCGCTGCTCGACCAGATCAACCGCCTGGGCGGCAGCCGGCCCGCCGCCAACCGCTCGGGCTACAGCGACTGGCTCCAGCGCTTGCAGCATTGGTTTCAAGAGCTTTACCTGCGCCGCGCCCGCCGCCGCAGCTTCGGCTACTCGGCCAACGTCTGGCGCAACGCCTCGGCCGCCGTCTTTCACCAAATCGGCGACCCCAAAGAACTGCTCACCTGCCCGCCGCTGGACGCCAACGCCCTGCCGCTCGAAGGCTTGGCCCCCAGCCGCCTGTCGTACTTCAACCTGCACGGCATCGAAGACGGCGCGGAGTGGTACGGCCAGCGCAGCTTTGACGACCCCGGCACGCTGCCCGAATACCCCATCGCCCTGCGCCCCGCCGACGTGTCCAACCACGGCCGCGCCCCGGTCGTGGTCTTCTCCGAAGCCTGCTACGGCGCGAACGTATTGGGCAAGCAGACCGAAGAAGCGCTGTGCCTCAAGTTCCTTGCCTCCGGCTCGCGCGTCGTCGTCGGCTCCACCAAGATCGCTTACGGCTCGGTCACCACGCCCCTGGTGGGAGCCGACCTGCTCGGCCGCTGCTTCTGGCAGAACCTGACCAACGGCGTGCCGGCCGGCGAAGCGCTGCGGCGCGCCAAGCTGCAAATGGCGCAGGAGATGCATTCCCGCCAGGGCTTCCTCGACGGCGAGGACCAAAAGACGCTCATCTCGTTCATCCTCTACGGCGATCCGCTGGCCACCGCGCCCGAAGCGGGGCTGGCGGCCAAGCAGAAGCACACGCCGCTGCGGTTGGCCAAGACCCCCGCCGCCACGCCCACCGTATGCGACAAGACCGTCACCGCGGGCGCGGGCCGGCTGGCGGCCTCCGAGATCACGCCCGAGATGGTCTCGCAGATCAAGTCGGCAGTGGCGCGCTACCTGCCCGGCATGACCGACGCGCATATGCAGTTCGCGCACACGCACAGCGCCTGCCTGGGCACCGACCACACCTGCCCTACGGCGCAGCTCTCGCGCTCCGCCGGCTCAGCCAAGGCGGGCGCCAAGACCGGCCCGGCGGGGGCCACCACCGTGGTCACGCTCTCCAAGTCCATTCGCTCTAGTTCGCGGCTGCACCCGCACTACGCCCGCCTGACGCTTGATGCCAATGGCGCGGTCGTCAAAGTCGCTGTCTCGCGCTAGTCCATTGTCACAGGTAGACCTATGACCTCCCTCGGCTTTCACTACTTTCCCGACGAAGCGCACTATCGCCGCGCCGACCTGCAAGCCTGGCTGCCCGAGCTGGTGGCGCTCGAAGCCAAGTGGCTGACCGTCATCGGCTCGCTCACCCGCGCGGTGCCCGAGGCCTTTGTGAAGGGCCTGCTCGACGCCGGCCTTGAGCCCATCATTCACATCCCGGCCGTGCCCACCAAGCGCGACCCCAAGGGCGTCACGGTCAGCACCCTCAGCGGCCTGTTCCGCACCTACGCCCGCTGGGGCGTCAAATACGTGGTGGCCTTTTCCGAGCCGAACATGCGCACCGCCTGGGCTCCCGCCGATTGGGGCCAGGCCAGCCTGGTCGAGCGCTTCCTAGACCTGGCCCTGCCGCTGCTCGAAGCCCAGCACGAAGCCGGGCTGCATCCCACCTTCCCCGCCCTGCGCGCCGGCGGTGACTATTGGGACACGGCCTTTCTGGAGGCCGCGCTCGCCGGCATGCAGCGCCGCAACAAGCTCGACCTCGCCAAGCAGTTGACCTTCGCTACCAACCTGTGGACCTACAACCGCCCGCTGAATTGGGGTCAGGGCGGCCTCCAGCGCTGGCCGGCCACGCACCCCTACCTCACGCCGCCGGGCTCGCAAGACCAGCGCGGCTTCCGCCTGTTCGATTGGTACGACGAGATCATCCGCGCCCGGCTCGGGGTCTCCCGCCCGATCCTCAGCCTGGCCGGCGGGCCGACGTTGGGCGACCAAACTGATCCGGCTTTCCCCGCCATGGACGATTTGCGGCACGCATCTTGCATACAAGATATGGCACAGGCAGTCGATGCCGGCCAACTACCTGCGCACTTGCTGAATGTGAACCTATGGCTGCTGACCGCGCCCGAGGGCAGCCCGTTCGTCGGTGAAGCCTGGTACCGGCCGGATGGCGCCACCCTCACCGCGGTCGAAACGCTCAAGCGCCAGGCCGGGCCGGGGCAGCGCGCGGCGCACCGCCGGCTCGACGAGAGCAAGGGTCTGGCGCACGAGCAGGTGGAGTATGCCGGGCCGAAGTCGCTGCGCCACTATGTGCTGCTGCCCACGTTTGAGTGGGGCGTCAGCGAGTGGCACTGGACCGCCGCCCTGGCCTACGTGAAGGCCCACCGGCCGGTCTGTGGGTTTTCAGCCGACGAAGCCGCGCAGGCCCAGCGCGTGACGATTGTGGGCAACGAACAAGGCGTAAGCGCCGGCGTGGAAGCGGAACTGCGCCAGGCGGGCTGTACGGTGGAGCGCTTGCAATTGCCCCACCCCACCGCGCAACCAGATTTGATGGCCACGATTTAGGACTAGAGGAGACAACCCCATGGACGCCCCAAAGACGACGACGATCAAGATTATGGGTTTGGGCGGTGGCGGCTCGAATGCCGTGGATCGCATGATCGAGCTGGGTCTGGAGGGCGTGGAGTTCATCGCC
>JAYUUW010000717.1:0-9846 GCA_043754665.1 Anaerolineales bacterium
GCTAGCCCGCGCCCCCCGCGTCCGTGTCAACCGCGCCGCCGTTTCAACCGCCCGACCTGCCGCTAACCTTCCGTGAGGAGCTGGCCCCGCACGTCTACCGGGCGCTGATCGGCGGCTTTTCGGTGGCGCTGGTGGGCGTGGCGGGCGGCGGGCTCTCGAACGCGCTGCGCTTTCTGGCCCAGCCGGCGGTGGCCGCCCACTACCTGGGCGAGCGCGCCGCCGAGGCCCTGCCGATCTTTGTGGAAGCCGACCAGTGGCGCGAGCCGGCCGGCGTATGGCGCGAGCTGGTGCGCGCCGTGCTGGCGGAGACCCGCGCCCAGCAGTGGCCGCGCGCCGAGCAGGCCGCGCTGCGCACCACGGCCGAGGCGGCGCTGGCCAGCCAGTGGCCGGCGGCTGGGACACCGCTGACCGAACTGCTCGACTTTGTGTGCGGCGAGCGCAAGCGCCGGGTGGTGTTCATGTGCGACGAGTTCGACACCCCGCTCACCCGGCTGCCGGCGGCGGTGCTGCGTACGTTGCGCACCCTGCGCGATGCCCACAAGTATCAGTTGTGCTTTGTGCTGGGGCTGCGGCGCGAACCGGGCCAGGTGGCCGCCGCCCGCCCGGCCGAGGCCGACGCGAACGGCGCGGACCCAAGCAAGTTTGTGGAGCTGTTTGAAGAGCACACCTACCCGGTGCGGCCCTACACCCCCGCCGACGCGCGCGTGGCCGTGGCCCGTAAGACGCTCGACTGGACGCCGCCGATTGACCCGGAAGCGGCCGAGACGCTCTACCGCGTGAGCGGCGGGCATGCGCGGCTGCTGACCACCAGCCTGATCTACCTGAGCACGCGCCGCCACCTGGCCTGGGTCGCCATTGAGCCAGGGCTGGTGGCCGACCCGGCGATCATTGCGCCGTGCAGCGCCATTTGGAACGACCTGGACCCGGCCGAGCAGCGCACGGCCTGGCTGCTGGCGCGCGAGGCCCACAGCGCGCTGGATGAAACCCAACTGACGCGGCTGCGGCTGCGCGGGCTGGCGGTGGGCGGGCCGCCGTTTCTGTTCTCCAGCCTGTTCGAGGCGTTTGTGAACAAGCTGCCCGAGCCGCCCGCGCCCACGCCGGGTGGCCCGGCGCTCTATTTGCGCGACCCGGCTGCCGCGCCGCAGTGGTAGGGGGGCGGAAAGGCTTTGGCCACGAATGAACACGAAGGGGGAGGTGGGAAGTGAGAGGTGAGAGGTGGGAGGGCCGGGGTGACAGGACGGCCAGGCGTGGGCAAGTCGACGCGCAGAAGACGAATGAACACGAAGGGAAGTGGGAAGTGGGAGGGCTGGGGTGACAGGACGGCCAGGTGTGGGCAAGTCGACGCGCAGAAGACGAATGAACACGAAGGGGAATGGGTGGGGCGGAGGGATGGTGAGGAAGAGCGGCGGGGGCCGCGCAAGTAACAAGTAAGAAGGAGATGGGGACGATGACGGTGATTGAGACGGAGCGACTGGCGCTGCGCAAGGCCACGCTGGACGACGCGCCCTTCCTGCTGGGGATGTGGAACGAGCCGAGCTATATCGAGTTCATCCGCGACTGGGGCGCGCGCACGCTGCCGCAGGCCGAGGCGCTGATGCAAGAGCGCGTGTTCGCCAGCTATGAGCGCAACGGCTTCGGGCTATATGTGGTGACACTCAAGGCCACCGGCGAACGTCTGGGCATGTGCGGTCTCATCCGGCGCGCCGGGCTAGACGATGTGGACGTGGGTTACGCCTACCCGCCGGAGCAGTGGGGCAAAGGCTACGCCTCGGAAGCCGCGACTGCGGTGGTGCAATACGGCCGCGAGACGCTGGGGCTGCCGCGCATCGTCGCCATCGTGTCGCCACGCAACGCGCGCTCGATCCATGTGCTGGAAAAGCTGGGCCTGCGCTACGAGCGCCTGATCACACTGCCGGGCGACCTGGAGGCGGTCATGCTGTTTACGCCTCCGGCCGCCTAAAACACCGCCGCCAGCCGAAAAACGCGCCTGGCAATATAATCTATGTGAGCGCCTGGGCGGCGGCGCCCGGCGAAAACCGACCATCCGGCGCAGGACAGCGACATGGCCCCTACCCTTCCCTTCGTGGCTGCGGGCAGCACGGAGGCGCAGAAAAACACCGAGCTCGCAGTGTACTTGCTGCGCTATCTCGAACAGAAACGCCACCCGCAGGAACGCATCTGGCCGGGCGAGCGCGGTTTGCGCACCCTGCAATACGCCTGCCAGGTGCTCGAAGCGCTGTACGAGCTGAACCTGCGCGGCCTGACCAATCATTTGGCCGAGCCGGCCGCCAACTGGCTGGTGGCGCTGCCGCTGGACGTGCCGGCCGAAGACCTGCGCCCTTACCGCCTGTATCCCAGCCGCTTCAAGGTGCTGGCCCAGGTGGGCAAGTTCGACCCCGCCCGCCTGCTGACCGACTTTGAGGCGCTCGACCACCACTTTGACCCGGCCACCGGCTGGCTGCGCGACGCCCCCATCGACCTGCACCCCACGCTGGTGTCGCTGATCTGGCTCGACACGCTGGCCCAACTGGACGCCCACAGCCTGCTGCCACCCGAGTACCGCGCTCATAGCGACCAGGCGCTGGTGGCGGTCAACACCGCCTTCGACGCGTGGCTGGCGCAAGCGGCCGGCGGCCAGCCTGCGCCCGAACAGGCCGGCCTGCGCCCCGGCGACCTGACCAACGTGGGCGACGCCAGCTATGCCTTTGAGCTGCTGTGCCGCTACGGGCAGATGAAGCTGGAGAGTGAGCGCGCTGAGGCCGCCCGGCAGGTGTTCGTCGCCGCCGTGCGCGCCACACCGGCGGCCGCCGTGCATCGGTCAGACCGGCTGTACACTGGCATCCATTTGCAGCAGCGCTACCCGCAGCACGCCGAGGTGCGCGAGGCGGTGGCGGCGCTGCTGGCCGAAATCCGGCTGCGGTACGAGAGCGACGATTGCCAGCGTGAGTCAGTTGCGTATCACGCGCTGGCGCTGCGGCTGCTGATCGCCCACCACGGCGAGGCGCTGCGCACCGGCCTGTTGGAAAAGCTGTGGCAAGACAGCCTGGCCAGCGCCGAGGCCGAGCAGCGCCAGGAGCAGGCGCTGTTGGAGGCCGAGTTTGCCAGCCTGATTCGGCAGACCATTCGGGTGCAGCTTACGCCGCCGCAGCGCCTCACCGGCACCAGCGCGCGGGGCGAGGTGTTCCGTGTGCGCTTTGGCCTGACCACCGAGAGCACCGACGAGCACGGCACGCCGCTCTCGACCCCGCGCGACACGCTGCGGCTGATCGTGAAGAAAGGCCCGCCGGAAGTGCTGGCCCGCGCCATCCAGCGCTACGGCGACCTGCCCGAACCGCTGCAAAAATTATTCGCCCGGCACACGCAATTGCCCGAGGGCCACGCCCCTGGCTACCTGATTATGCAAGACCTGGCCGACATGCAGCCGCTGTCGGAGGTGCTGGGGCAGTTGGACCGGCCGGTGATCTTGGCTGACGAGAAGGCCCGCACGGCCGCGCAGGTGGCCGGAGCCGTGAACACGGTGCTGCACGGGCTGCACAGCAGCGAGCGGCGGCTGAGCATCCTGGGCCACCAGTTGGATGTGGTCTACTTGGCGCCGATGGCCGACGCGCTGGAGCGGCTGGCGCAGCCGCAGGCTTTCCCCGAACTCAAGCAGTGGCTGGGCGGCCCGCTGGCGGCCAACCGCCGCCGCTACCGCCCGCTGGATTGGTACTTGCACCAACTGCGGCGCTACGAGGCGCAGCTCAACCCGCCCTCGCTGGGTTTTGTGCACGGCGACTGCCATAGCCGTAACCTGATGCTCAGCCGCGACCTAACTACCTGCCGCTTCGTGGACATCGAAACGCTCACCAGCGCCGAGGACTACGTGGTGGACTACGGCCTGCTGCTGGAAGATGTGGCGCTGTATCAATCACTGCCCTACGGCAGCGAGCGCGGGCGCATGGAGTGGGACGAAATTCAGACCACGCGCCCCACTAACCCGGCGCGCACGCTGGACAACTACATTAGCTACCCGCCGTTCCCGCGCTCGGAGGCGGTGCTGGCCTTCCAGACCGAACTGCTGGCCGGGCTGCGCACGTATGCCGAGTCGCTTGGGGATGCGGGCTGGCAGCGCCGCTTGTGGCTGGCGATTGCGCGCGGCCTGCTGCTGCTGGCCAGCCGCCAACTGACGAGCCACACGGTCGAGCCGCACCGCAAGTCTCGCGGGCCGCGCTACGTGAACGACACCAAGCTGGTGCAGGTGGCCTACGCCGAGGCGCTGCGGCTGCTGCGCGAGCTGACCGAGCACCTGAGCGTGCGCAAGGCCGCGCCCCTGCCCGACCTGCCCTTCCCTGGCGAGCACCGCGCCCCCGCCGCCGACACGCCCGCGCCGGTGGCCGCGCTGATCACCGCGCTGGGCGAGAGCCTGGGCGACCGGGCCGAGCGGCGGGCCGTGGCGACGCGGCCATATCTGACCGACTACGTCACCCGCTCGGGCCAGCGCCTGATTGCGCGGGTGCACACCCAGGCCGCCGCGCCGGTGCTCTACTTGGCCGCCCGGCCCGACCAGTTGATTGACCCGCAGGGGCTGGCCGCGCCGCTGCTGGCCGAGGACGCCGCCGTGGCCGCGCCAGGGCTGGGCAGCCGCGTGGCGCTGGCGGCCCTCAACGGCACACTGCCGCCCATTTTAGACCTGGTGCGGCAGGCCCAGCAGTTGGCCGACCTGGCGGGCTAACCCCCCATGACCGACCTGCCCATCCCCGTGAGCTTTCGGGCTGAGACCGTGCAGCAGGTAGTGCGGCTGCTGCGCTCGGGCGAGTCGTGTGCGCTGGTGGGCGTGGGCAGCTCGGGCAAGAGCAACATCGCCCGGCACCTGGCGCGGCCGGATGTGCGGCAGGAATACTTTGGCGCGGAGGCCGCCGCCACGGTGGTGGCCTATTTGAACTGCAAGCCCTTTGCCCTGCGCGCCCCGGCCGAATTTTATCTGCATGTGCTCGACCAGTTGGGCCGCGCGATCGAGGGGGCGACCCCAACAGGGCTAGGGCAGGCCGACGCGGGCGCGCTCGCGACGGTGCGCCCGGCGCTGGCCGACCTGTGGCAGGCCGCCCAGGCCGACCCGGCGGTGCTGGCGCGGCGCAACCTGGACCAGGGCCTGGGGGTGTTGGTGGGGGCCGGGGCGCTGCACATCCTGCTGATCCTCGATGACTGCGACGACCTGCTACGGCTCGCGCCGCCGTTCATGTTCTCAGACCTGCGCGGGCTGCGCGACAACTACAAGGTGCGCGTGGTCTACCTGACGCTGACGCGGCGCGAGCCGGGCTTTCTGCGCGATGACACGCCCGAGTTCGAGGAGCTGTTTGAACTGCTGTCCTCCCCCGGCCACACGCTGCCGGTGGCGCCGTATGTGGAGAGCGATGCGCTGCTGATGCTGCGCCGGCTGGCCGCGCGGCAGGTGCCGCCCCGCCCGCTGAGCGAGCCAGAGGGCCGCCGCTTCTTCGACCTGAGCGGCGGACACGCCGGGCTGCTGCGGGCGCTGTTCTTCGCCACGCAGTACACGCCCGAGCTGGCGGCGGTGGTCATGTCGCCGACGGAGTGGACGCGGCTGGCCGACCACGCCGACGTGGAAGGCGAGTGCCGCAAGATTTGGGACAGCCTGGAGGTCGAGGAGCAGGCCGATTTGCGCCACCTGGCGCGGCAGCAAGCGCCTTCGGCCGATGGGCTGCGCCGCCTCGAACGGCGCGGGCTGGCGCGGGCGCACTTCAATCGCGCGCCGGAGCTGTTCTCGCCGATCTTTGAGCGCTGCCTGCAAGCCATCCTGGGCGAGGGCGAGGGCGCGCCCGCCGCCGCCGCGACAACGCCCGCCTCGGCCGCCGCCGTGATGGTGGAGTTCTTGGAAGTGGGCCGGCAGGTGCGCGTGGACGGCCAGTTGGTCAGCGACTTGCTCGCGCCGGAGTTGGAGGTGCTGCGCTGTCTGGTGAGCGCCGCGCCGGAGCCGTGCGAGCGGCTGATACTGATCGAGGCCATGCGCCTGGGGGAGCAGTTGGAGCGCTCGGGCAAGCTGGCCGGCGACCCGCTGCGCCGCCTGGACAACTATCTGCGCCAATTGAAGGCCAAGCTCGGCCCGGCCGGGCGGCGTGTGCAGCCGGCGGGCGAGGGCTACCGCTGGGAGCGCTGACATGAAAAAACCTGAAGACTACGACCGCGAGTTCCCGCCGCTGCTGCGCCTGCTGCTATTTCTGGGCGGACCGATGGGGCTGACGTTTGTGCCGCAGCACAACGTGCAGGTGATCAACCGCATGGGCAAGTACGCGGGCGTCAAAGGGCCGGGGCTGATGTATTACAACAAGTTCACTGAGACGCTCGGGCCGCTGGTCTTCATCGGTGGGCAGATTCGCGAGTACGAGCTGGATAACATCATCGCCCGCGACGTGCTGCCGGTGACCATGCACGTATCGGCCACGATTGCGTATGACCCGGCCCTGGGGCAAGAACTGGCCTCGGTGCTCACGCGCATCCCGCGCGAGGCGTATGTGGGCATCGCCGGGACGTACATTCGCTGGGGGCTGCTGGCCGCCGCCAACGCCTTCACCGCCACTGAGCTGACGCGGCAGGACGTGCGCGCCCAGATTGAGAATGCCGTGCGCGACCGCGCCAATGCGGAACTGCTGTTTCTGGGCCTGAAGATCATGGGCAAGCTGCGCATCACGCGCGTGACGCTGCCGGCCACGCTGACCGAGCGGCATGAGACCATCGCCCAGCGCCGCGCCAACATTCTCTCTGGCGCGGACTTTCATCCGGTGGAGTACCGCCGCGCGCTGGTGTCCGAAGTGATCGAGCGCCTCGCCAGCAGCGGCGGGACCGAGTCGTTCCTCAACTTCGGCGAGATGCTCGAGAGCTACGCCGCCGAGAAGTCGCCGCCCACCGCCGCCGCCCAGCCGCGCCTGACGGATATGTCGAACGTGATTGAGCAGCCGCCGCTGCTGGAAGACCGCCGCTCACCGCTCGAAGCGCCGCCGCCCAAGCCGGCGGACCAAGCCGACACCCCGCCGCCGCCCAATCGCCGCAACCGCAGCCGGCTGTAAGCCCAACCCCGCGACCCGAACGCAACCTACATTGTTGGCCCCAACGACCCGCCGCGGACGTCGCTGCGGTAGGGGCGTTCGCGCTGTTGCGTCCGGTATAGTCGTACCAGGCCGAGTTAGGAACGGACGGCGAGTCGCGCATAAGCCTGGTGGCTCTGCCGACCGTTCGTGAAGCCCGGCGCGAGTGGCTTTTGTGTCATCCCTTGACAAGCGCCGTGCGTTTCAGCTAATATATGATTTAGTCGAGCCGAAATATTGGTTTTAGACTGCATAAATTGACCGGGTAGCTGGCTTGCGCCGGCCGCCCGGCTTAACACCTGCAATTGGAGCAATTCCCATGGAAAAGAAAAAACTCTCACGGCGGACCTTTATCCGCGCCGGGCTGTGGGGGGCTAGCGGCCTCGCCAGCCTAACCGCGCTGTCGAAAGTTTCCACTGTGGCCGCCCTGCCCGCGCCGCAAGCCGGCCCGGGCGATGACGACCACGGCGGCCACCACGGCAGCGGCGACGGCGCGGTGGGCGACATTGACCTGACGCAGTTCAACCCCAGTGATTTCCTCACGCACTTCGACTATGGCCGCACCAGCACGATGGAGAACGGCCAGACCCTGCGCGAGTGGGACGTCAACGCGATCAACAAAGACATCGAGATCGCGCCGGGCGTGATGTTCCCGGCCTGGACCTACGACGGCCAGGTGCCGGGCCGCACCTTCCGCGCGCAGGAGGGCGACCGGCTGCGCTTTCACTTCGGCAACGGCTCGTCGCACCCGCACACCATTCACTTCCACGGCATTCACCCGCCGGGCATGGACGGGCTGACGCCGCTGGTTTACACCAACGAGTATTTCGACTATGAGTTCGACGCCCGGCCCTACGGGCTGCACCTGTATCACTGCCACACCATGCCGCTCAAGCGCCACATCCACAAGGGCTTGTACGGTGCGTTCATCATCGACCCGCCGGGGGGCCGCGCGCCCGCCAAAGAGATGGTGATGATTATGAACGCCTTCGACACCAACTTCGACGGCGCGAATGAGATCTACGCGGTCAATAGCGTGGCCTTCCATTACAGCAAGCACCCCATCAAGGTCAAGGTAGGCGAGCTAATCCGCATCTACCTGGTGAACATCACCGAGTTCGACCTGATTAACTCGTTCCATCTGCACGCCTCGATGTACAAGGTCTACCGCACCGGCACGCGGCTCGACCAGGTGGACGACTACACCGACAACATCATGATGTGCCAGGGCGAGCGGCATGTGCTGGAGTTCGCGCTCGAATACCCCGGCCAATACATGTTCCACGCTCACCAGAGCGAGTTTGCCGAACTGGGCTGGCTGGGCATGTTCGAGGCGGAGGCCTAACCATGACCGACACCACTCTGCCCCGCAAGCAACTCGGCGGCCTGCCGTTTTGGTTTTGGATTGTGATGCCCGCCGCCGCCCTGGTGGCGCTGGTGTGGGTCTTCGTCGTCACCAACCCGGGGGCCATCTTCACCTCGTCCGCGCTGCCGATTGAAGACCTGGCCGTGCAGCGCATCGTGGTGGTGCCAGACGGCTTTCGCGTCACCGTGCTGAACGGCGGCGCGATCGAGACCACCATTGCGCAGGTGATGGTGGACGATGCCTTCTGGGCCTTCACGATCACGCCCAGCGCCACGCTGCCGCGTCTGGGCCAGGCCATCATCAGCATCCCCTACGCCTGGGTGGCGGGGGAGCCGCACATCATCATGGTGCTGACCACGACCGGCGTGGTGTTCGAGGGGGCGGTGGAAGCGGCCACACTGACGCCGCAGCCAGGCCTGAAGGAGTTTGGCGCGTACGCTCTGCTGGGCATCTACGTCGGCGTGATCCCAGTGGCGCTGGGCATGCTGTGGTTCCCGGCCATGAAGCGGCTGGGCCGGCGCGGGCTGGGGGCGGTGCTGGCGCTGACGCTGGGTCTGCTGATCTTCCTGCTGATCGACACGTTCTTGGAGGCATTTGAGCTGGCCGGCGAGGTGCCGGGGGTGTTCCAGGGCGTGCCGCTGGCGCTGTTCGCGGCGCTGCTGACCTGGCTGGCGCTGGTGGCGATTGGCTCGCGGCGCAAAGACCCGCTGGCCGACCCGGCCCGCCAGCGGCTGTACATTGCTACGCTGATCGCGGTGGGCATTGGCCTGCACAACCTGGGCGAGGGGCTGGCGATTGGCGCGGCCTTCGCGCTGGGCGAGGCGGCGCTGGGGTCGTTCCTGGTGATTGGCTTCACGCTGCACAATGTAACGGAGGGCATCGGCATTGCCGCGCCGGTGACGCGCGACCAGCCGAGCATTAAGACCTTCGCGATCCTGGCACTGGTGGCCGGCGCGCCCGCGATCATCGGGGCGTGGATCGGCGGGTTTGCGTTCTCGCCGCTGGCCGCAACGATCTTCCTGGGCATTGGCGCGGGAGCGATCTGGCAGGTGGTGGTGGAGGTGGGGATGCTGCTGCGCCGCGACGCGCAGAAGGACGGCGTGCCGCTGGTGTCGTGGCTGAACGTGGGCGCGCTGCTGCTGGGCTTCGCAATCATGTACTTCACGGCGTTCCTGGTGAAGTAACACGCGCAGGTCTTCGCACATAAACACGGCGGGGCCGGTCAGAGACATTGACCGGCCCCGTTTTGATTTGCTGAGGGCCGACCAGGCCAGAGCGTTTTTTGATTGGCATTACAAAGGCTGACTGTGCAAGCAAGCCAACGTCATACGGCCGGCTCACCGCACGGTGAGGTTGATGAGAGCATCTATCTGACCCTATCGAAAAAACGCAGCACTTCGGGCC
>JAYUUW010000718.1:0-5117 GCA_043754665.1 Anaerolineales bacterium
TATTCTACAGCAGGCGCGGAGTAGTCTTATTTTCAGCCAGCGCTTGTATAATGCGGCAGCGTCCAGTTCCAAGATCATTTCGTCAGCTTCGGCTTCGCCCAAGAGCCCGAACATGAAACTTTACCTCGACCCGCACCACACCCCGGCATTTTGGATGGCGACGATCATTGCCAGCGCCGACCCGTTCTCCGCCGTCATCCCGCATTTGGTTTACGCCACATTTCGCAAGCGCTTTCCCGGCTTGCCCATCGGCGAGCGGGCCACCCTCTCGGCCTCGCCGCGCTCCCCCCGCATTGATAGCTTCGTGACGGGACAGTCCGTCCACCATGTCACCGCCAGCTCTGCCGCCGATTTTCTTCCACCGTGTACGGCTGATCGCGCAGCCGACCTGTATCCCTCGTCTTGGTCCCCGACAGCGAAGTGGAACGCGCCAAACGTCGCGCGCGCCGAGTCAACCTTCACAAGCAGATCATGTTTCTATCCCTTGAAAGCTTTTTTGACTTCAAACTTATTATGATGGCGTGCGATGAGCGACGCGACGCCTACGATGTCTTTTCTGACATTGTCGCACTCTACAATCAGCGCTTAGCCGAACTTAACGCCGACCCGGCGTACAGCCTTCAACTTAACTGAAAGAGCGCCTGCGTCCATTGACGGCATCGACGCGGGCCAACCAGAACCAGGGGCCATGTGACCAACGAGATCATTCCCTACGTGGAAATGTGCCAGCGCGAAGGCATGAGCCTCCAACGCGGCATGAATTTCAAGACCAGTAGCGGCTATGCCATCATCCTCATGTCGGTGCGCCGCAACGCGCCCTACCAGGACCGCATGGAAGCCGACGGTTCTGTGTTGATCTATGAAGGTCACGACCAGCCCAAGCACAGCCCCGGCCCCGACCCCAAAAGCCTCGATCAACTCGAACGAACGCCTAACGGCACCCTCACCGAAAACGGCAAGTTCCACCAAGCCGCCCAAGAGCACCGCCAACACGGGCGGCCCCCTGTCCGCGTTAAGGTATACGAGAAGATCCTCGGCGGGGTCTGGTCTTACAACGGACTGTTTGACCTGGTTGATTCCTGGCGCGAGTCTGACGGCAAGCGGCAGGTCTTCAAGTTTAAGTTGGCCGTCGTACCTGAAGACGCCCTGCTTGACCCCATCCACCCGGTCTGGGCCGAAGACCGCCGCCGGATCATCCCTACCGCCGTTAAGCTCGAAGTGTGGAAACGCGACGGCGGCAAATGCATCCAATGTGGGGCTAAGGATGAACTGCACTTCGATCACATCATCCCGTTCTCCAAAGGCGGCACGTCGCTTGGGGCCGCCAACGTTCAACTCCTCTGCGCCCGCCACAACCTCGAGAAAAGCGACAAGATCAAGTAGATCACACCAGCTAGCGGGGTTGGGCACAGTCGGAGTTTTTGCTGCGACGCGCTTGGCTCCGCAGCCCTCCCAGCCGGCGCAGGCCGGCTTCGCTTTATGTAGCTGCGCTGCGCAGCGTCAACCGCCAGCGCCAGCCGCCCCACGCTGCGCCCCTATTTCCGCCTAAATTACCGCTTATGCTGCCCCTTGCATCTAGAACAAATACTCTATACAACTTAAGCATCGGCCGCCGCACCACCCCTCGGCCCCCTTTCCAACCGCATCCCCGCCGCCCCAGCGCCCAGCGTGGTAACAGTGGCAACAGTGGCGACAACGCCAAACCCCTCGCCCATTCGTGGCGACAGTGGTGAACGTAGTGACAACCGCAATCCGCTGATACCCAGCGCGACACTCGCGACACTTCGCGCAAACCTGATACCCAGCGCGGCACTCGCGACACTCGCGACACTTCGCGCATAGCTGATCCCCAGCGCGACACTCGCGACACTCGCGACACTTCCAGCCACAGCCTCATCACTTGGGCATCCTTCCCCTTTAGGGGAAGGACCGAGGATGAGGGCGACCGCCCCCTCTCCCCGCCTCCCATCCTGCGCTACTAACGCTTTCTACCGACCTCAGCCATCCCCCGTAGCTCCCATGCCCCCTTCGTGTAATTCGTGCAATTCGTGGCCAATGGTTTTCTCCGACCTCCGACCTCTGACCTCCCACCTCCACTAGTGGTAACATACCCCCCATGCCGCGCACCACCGACCTCATCCGGCAGCGCCACGCCCGGCGCGCCGCCGCCCAGCAAGGCACCCAGCGCGTCCTGCGCGGATTCGCCGGCACCGGCCTCACCTTCGCCGGCGGCGTGCTGCTCTGCCTCGCCGCCGTCGTCGGCGTCCTGGCCGGCGTCTACGCCTACTACACCCGCGACCTGCCCTCCGCCGCCGCCCTGGGCGAAGCCTTCAACCCGCTCACCAGCGAGTTCTTCCAGACCACCCAAATCTACGACCGCACCGGCACTCAGCTCCTCTACGAAGTCATCGACCCGCGCGGCGGCGACCGGCAGTACGTGGCCTACGACCAGATGCCGCTCGCCATCATCAGCGCCACCGTCGCCCTCGAAGACAAGACCTTCTTCACCAACCCCGGCTACGACCTGGTCGGCATCACCCGCGCCCTCGTCTCCAACCTGCGCGGCGAGGCCATCCAGGGCGGCTCGTCCATCACCCAGCAGCTCGTCAAGAACACCCTTATCCCGCTCGAACAGCGCACCGAACGCTCCTACTCGCGCAAGATCCGCGAGATCTTGCTCTCGGCCGAAATCACTCGCCAGTACA
Source organism: Anaerolineales bacterium (assembly GCA_043754665.1). GTDB lineage: Bacteria > Chloroflexota > Anaerolineae > Anaerolineales > UBA6663 > JADZEK01. The sequence continues at coordinate 2,706 of JAYUUW010000718.1, forward strand.
CCAAAGAGCAAATCTTAGAGTGGTACATCAACACCAACTTCTACGGCAACCTGGCCTATGGCATCGACGCCGCCGCCCTGGTCTACTTCGGCAAGCACGCCACCGACCTCACCCTGGGCGAGGCCGCCCTGCTGGCCGCCATCCCGCAGTCGCCCGGCATCAACCCCGTCTCTGACCCGCAAGGCGCGTTCGACCGCCAAGCCCTCGTGCTGGAAGTGATGCTGCGCGCGGGCTTCATCACCCCCGCCCAGGCCACCGCCGCCGCCACTGAGGCCATCGTCATCCAGCCGCCCACCCGCCGCTTCGACATCCTGGCCCCGCACTTCGCCGTCTTCGTCCAGCAGCAGTTGGTCGCCCTGTTCGGCGAAGATCAGGTCAACCGCGGCGGCTTGCGCGTCACCACCACCCTCGACCTCGACCTTCAGCACCAGGCCGAGTGCGTGGCCCGCACCCAAATCGCCCGCCTCAGCGGCGGCGCGCCCACGCTCGTCGTCCCGGCCGAAGGCGCCTCCGGCCAGGGCAGCCAGCCCTGCCCCGCCGCCGCCAGTCTGCCGCCCTTGAACGAGGCCGATGTCGGCGTCGACCACCATGTGACCAACGCCGCCATCGTCATGCTCCGGCCCGAGACCGGCGAGATTTTGGCGCTCGTCGGCTCGATCGACTACTGGAACGCCGCCATCGCCGGCAACTTCAACATCGCCCTCGACGGCCAGCGCCAGCCGGGGTCGTCGTTCAAGCCCTTTACCTATCTCGAGGCCTTCCGCACCGGCGCGTTCACGCCCGCCACCATGCTGCTCGACATCCCCAGCAGCTTCCCCCAGGCCAACGGCGACGCCTACGTGCCCGAGAACTACGACCGCCGCTATCACGGCCCGGTCAGCCTGCGCACCGCGCTGGCCCGCAGCTACAACATTCCGGCCGTCCAGCTCATCAATCAGGTCGGCGTCGATAACGTCATCCGCCTGGCCCACCACCTGGGCATCAACAGCCTCGACACCGGGCAGTACGGCCTGGCCCTCACCCTCGGCGGCGGCGAAGTCACCCTGATGGATATGACCTACGCCTTCAGCGTGCTCGCCAACATGGGCGTCATGGCCGGGCAGCCTGTGCCCGCCGAGGAGCAGCGCCCCGGCTACCGCACGCTCGACCCGGTCGCCATCCTGCGCGTGCAAGACCGCAACGGCGACATCCTCTACCAGCGCGACACGCCCCAGACCGTGCGCGTGCTCGACGTGCCGCTGGCCTACATGATGAACAACGTGCTCTCCGACAGCGAGGCGCGCGTGGCCGCCTTTGGGCGCGGCAACCCGCTGGAGTTGGCCGACCGCCCCGCCGCCGCCAAGACCGGCACCACCAACGACTTCCACGACAACTGGACCATCGGCTACGTGCCGCGCCTGGCCGTGGGCGTGTGGGTCGGCAACGCCGACAACACCGAAATGCGCTCGGTCACCGGCCTCACCGGCGCGGCCCCCATCTGGCACGCGCTCATGACCTACGGCGCCGAGGCGCTGGCGCTGCCGCCGCTGGGCTGGTCCGCGCCGCCCAACATCATCACCCAGGCGGTGTGCGAGCCGTCCGGCCTGCTGCCCACCGCTTACTGCCGCCAGACCCGCGACGAGATCTTCGCCCTCGGCACCCAGCCCACCGCGCCCGACAACATCTGGCTGCCGGTCGCCATCAACCGCGAGACCGGCAAGCGCGCCACCGCCTGCACCCCGCCCGAGCTGGTCGAGCAGCGCTATTACATGATCCTGCCGCCCGAGGCCGCCGACTGGGTGCGCACCGCCAACGTGGAGCAGCCGCCCACCGAGTACGACGCCTTCGCCGGCACCTGCCTCTCCACCGGCGACGCGCAGATCACCCTGCCGCAGCCGTTCGCCTACGTGCACGGCCTGGTCGATCTCCTCGGCACGGCGCGCGGCGAGAACTTCGCCTTCTTTAGAGTGCAGGTGGGGCCGGGCTTATTCCCGCAGAGTTGGACGCAGATTGAGGGCGACCGGGGCGAGGCCATTGAGAACGGCCTGCTGCAAACGTGGAATACCAACGGGCTAGACGGGCTGTACTCGGTGCAGTTGGTGGTGGTGAAGAACGACCCGGCCGGCGGCCCGTTCATCTTCGAGACCTCCACCATTCAGGTGACGGTGGACAATCAGCCGCCGACCGTCAGCCTGCTCTCGCCGCTGCCGGGCACCGAGTACACCCTGGCCGACGACGAGTCGGTCGTCATCCAGCCGCAGGCGCTGGACAACCTCTCACTCTCACGCGTGGTCTTCTATGTCGACGGCCTGGCCGTCACCAGCGCCACCGTCGCGCCGTACTCCACCCGCTGGAAGATCAGTTCCGCCGGCACCCACGCCATCCAGGTGCGCGCCTACGACGCCGCCGGCAACTTCACCGACAGCGCCCCGG
>JAYUUW010000719.1:0-5712 GCA_043754665.1 Anaerolineales bacterium
GCCCTGGCGAACGGCATGCAGGCGGCCTCGAAGCAGGATGCCGCCGCTTGGTTTGCGCATTCTGGCTATGCCGTAATCGCGTAAGGTCACTGCTCTAGAGTTGCACGCCTGCCCCATCCGTCCGACATCCCCTGCCAAACCCCCTTACGGCCTCGAGCTTGGTCCCGGGTAATCACACCTTTACCGGAGAGCCCCAAAATACGCTCTTAGTCATTGGCAGGTTTTACGCTTCAATGCTCACCTGGCTGCCCATTGGACAGATGAACGTTTCCGTACCCTTTTCCTCAATTGCGGTGCGCGACGCGCAGGAAGCCGACGTGACCGCACTGGTCGGCATCAATGGGGAGGGTACCGAAATCATTCACCGAGATCGGCTGCGTGATGCTCAGACGCCAGGTTTTCGGTATCCGGTGTTTCTGGCCGGCGACGAGCTGATCGGCCTGGCCCAGCCGTTCAAAGCCGCCGTGCGCCGGGGCGAATATCTGGGCCTCTGACCGAGGCCGAGCTGGCCATCAACGACACGCTGGAGGTCAACGACAGCGCCGTGGCGGTGCTGGGCAACGCCACCCTGCACGCTATCGCCCAAGAGTTGGGCACCACCGTGCTCGAGCAGGCCGAGCTGATTGCCAAGGATTGGGCCCGGTAACGTAGCACCAAGGCAAAGCGCCTCAAGTCCCGTTGCACGATGGCGGCTGCCCAATCTAACAATTATGTCAACCAAACAACACGAAAAGGCGCCGTCACTGGACCAACCCATAGCGAACATTGTGGGTCGACTTAACCTACCGCCGACTCTGGCCCACAACACCAACCATAGCAGGCCGAATTTTGAACACCGCCTCGACGCATAACGCTGAAAATCACACCCCTAACGGGGGCCTAGAAGGATTTCTCGGGCTTTTTCGCCGGACAGGCATACCCATAACGCTGAAAAAGGCACCGTTAACGGGCTTTCTGACCCATTACACGCGCTCATTGGTCAAAACCAGAGGCAAACAACATCTGCATCCTTGCGCTGCGCCAATAAGTCCATCAGCGTCACTGTATCGGGTGAGGTGCCTATCGGCGACTCCAGTGGCGAAATACACACGCTGTGGTTGATGCCGGGTCCGAACAGCCCTTCGGCGCGGGCAGCATCCACGTAGACCAGCGCTTGTCGCTGCAAGCAGCGGAGCCTGAGGCGAAAACCCCTATCTTCAGGTTGATGGCGCCTTCTTCGGCGGCTCAGGCGGCTGGTAGAGCTACGAGAGCGCCGGACAGCTCTTGTGGAGTGACCGATCGTCTCGAAGTCGTCGCCGATGCTGCACTTGGTCAGGTTCAGACCAGCCGCTTGCCGGTGGGCGTTGTACAACAGCACGCTCAGCTTGCCGGCCGCTAGCTTGATCCAAATCGCGCGTTCGGCGGGCGTCCGCGAGGCCCGTCACCCTGACACCTAGCTGGCGTGGGGTTCAGTATTCGGAAATCGGGCCGTTTGCAACCCAAGTGCTCGCTTGTTGTCGATTGTGGTGGTATGACACCCTGGTGTCACGTCTAGGCGACAAGTACGGTGCGCCGGCTGCTGCAACCTTTGACCGGCGACCGGCGGGTGGCCTGGTTGCGCAGCAACATCGGACGCGAGCGGACCGCCCCAACTATCGTTTTCACAGAAACCTAACGGCGAGGCAAAGGAAAGGAAAAACTGGGATATCCCGGATGATGACTCCGGGATGCTGCGCTTGCTACACTCGTGGACATGACAGACACAATTTACACCATCCCCGAAGTGGCGCGGTTTCTGAAGATCTCAAGGAGCAAGGTCTATGGTCTGGTGCAGCAAGGTTTGATCCCGCACGTGCGCATTGGCAAGAACGTCCGCATCACGGACCGGGATCTGCAGGCCTGGCTGGACACGAATAGCGTTGGGCGACTACCAGACGCGAAACTGTAACGAAGTCGGTGCGGAGAAGTCCTTACCGCATTGCCGACTGGCCCAGTGGGGCATTCTGGCAGCTTCCGCGGGCAATAATTTGTCGGCGGAAGCTGCCAGAACGTTGAGCAACCTGTTTAGGTCTAGGAGTCTGAAAACCAACGCTGGGCTAGCTCTGTTGGTGAGCTAGACCCGGTATTGAATACGTCCGAGACCAGCTTCCGCCATCCCACAGTGTACTGTTAGTGTACACTTGGGATTAGAAAAGCCCTGGCGCGTTCAGCGTCCAGGGCTTTTTAGCGGGTATTCATGGGTTTTCTGCCGGCTCAGTTCAGATGGCCCGCCTTCGGATCGAAGGCGGGCCCATCACCGGGGTGGCTGTTGGAATCATCACCGCCGAAGTCTTCGTCGTCATCGCCGCCAAAGCCCTCGTCGTCGTCCTCAAAGATGTCGCTCTCAATCTCAAACTCATCGGCGGCGGCGTCCGGCAGGAAGACGTAGCCGGTGAAATCGGTGTCGTCGTCGCACAGTTCCACTTTCTCGTCGGCGGCCACCAGGCCCACTACGGCCGAGGCGCCGGTCGCCTCCTGCACCAGCGCCCAACCTATGAGCGGGGAAATCACCTCGTCCTCACCATCTTCAAACGCCGCCCCCCACCCTTCGGCGGGCATGATCTGCAAAATCTTACGGTCAGCCATCGCGACCTCCTACCTCGTGCCACGGTGGTTGGGAGGCCCAGCAGCCGCCCGCCCAATGCCAATACCAAAAACTAGATGTCCAGGTTCTTCACGCTCTTGGCGTGGGTGGTGATGAAACGCTTGCGCGGATCGACCGCCTCACCCATGAGCATGTCAAAGGTGTGGTCGGCTTCGGTGGCGTCGTCCACAGTCACTTGCAGCAGCGTGCGGTTGGCCGGATTCATGGTCGTTTCCCACAACTGTTCGGGGTTCATTTCGCCCAGGCCCTTGTAGCGCTGGATGACGGCCTTATCGGCCGCGTTGCCGCCCATGGCCTTGAGCGCGACTTCTTTGTCGGCGTCGTTGTAAACGTAGCGCACGTCTTTCTTGTACTCCAGGCGGTAGAGCGGCGGCTGGGCGATGTAGAGATGGCCCTCCTCGATCAGCGCCTGCATGTAACGGAAGAAGAAGGTCAGCAGCAGCGTACGGATGTGGCTGCCGTCGACGTCGGCGTCGGTCATGAGCACGGTCTTGCCGTAGCGCAGCCCTTCGAGGCTGAAATTGTCGCCCACGCCGGTGCCGAGGGCCGAGATCATCGACTTGACTTCGTTGTTGCCCAAAATCTTATCGAGCCGGGCGCGCTCGGTGTTGAGAATTTTACCGCGCAAAGGCAGGATGGCCTGGAAGTGCCGGTCGCGGCCCTGTTTGGCGCTGCCGCCGGCGCTGTCACCTTCGACGATGTACAGCTCGCACTTGCCGGGGTCGCGCTCGGAGCAGTCGGCCAACTTGCCCGGGAGGGTGAGGCTCTCCAGGGCCGACTTGCGGATGACCAGATCGCGGGCTTTCTTGGCGGCGTCGCGGGCGCGGGCTGAGGTGAGACACTTCTCGACGATGGCCTTGGCTTCGCGCGGGTTCTCTTCCAGAAACTCTCCGAAGGCCTCGACCAGCACTTGCTGGACGTAGGTTTGGACCTCCGGGTTCATGAGCTTGACTTTGGTCTGCGACTCGAACTGCGGCTCACGGTGCTTAATGCTGACGATGCCGGTCAGGCCTTCGCGCGTGTCGTCGCCCGAGAAGTTCGGGTCGGCGTCTTTGAGCAGGCCACTCTTACGGGCATAGTCGTTGATGACGCGGGTGAGGGCCGAGCGCAGGCCGGTGAGATGCGTGCCGCCGTCGATGGTGTTGATGGTGTTGGCGAAGGAGTAGACCGACTCGGTGTAAGAGTCGGTGTACTGCACGGCCACTTCGATGCCGACCTCTTCGACTTCGCGCTCGACGTGCACCACCGGGTGCAGGCGCTGGCGGCTGCGGTTGAGGTAGCGCACGAAGGAGGTAATGCCGCCTTCGAAGTAGAAGTTCATCTCGCGGGCGTCACGCTCGTCGCGGAAGTTGATGGTGACGCCGCGCGTGACAAAGGCCATCTCGCGGAAGCGGCCGACCAGCGTTTCAAAGCGATAGTCGAGGCCAACCTCTTTGAAGATTTGGCGGTCGAACTTGAAGGTTTCTTTGGTGCCGTGCTCGTGGGGGCCAACCTTGCCAACCACCTGCACTGTGCCTTGCGGCACACCGCGCGCGTACTTTTGCAAGTAACGCTTGCCGTCGCGCTTGACTTCAACTTCCATCCATTCGGACAGCGCATTGACGGCCGAGACGCCCACGCCGTGCAAACCGCCGGAGACCTTGTAGCCGCCGCCGCCGAACTTGCCGCCGGCGCCGATGACGGTCATGACGACATCGAGCGTGTCCATAGGCTTGTTGCGCGCATCGCGCTTGGTGGGGTGCGGGCCGACGGGGATGCCGCGGCCATTGTCGATGACGGTGACGCTGCTATCGGCATGCAGGGTGATGTCAATACGGTCGCAGGCGCCGGCCAGAGCTTCGTCAATCGAGTTATCGACCACCTCATAGACGAGGTGGTGCAAGGCTTTGATGTCGGTGCCGCCGACGTACATACCCGGGCGCTTGCGAACATGATCGATGCCTTCAAGCGCCTGAATTGATTCGACCCCATATGAGGCCACCGCGTCTTTACTAGCCATAAGTGGATAACTCCATCTCGCGCAACATTAAACTTTGCGATTAAGCCCGCGCCGGCCCGCCTCGGCCTCGGCCCGCGCTTGCAGGGTCTGGCGCATTTCAAGCCACCACCGCAGCCGGTCCTGGTAGAAGACGAAGGTGGCCGTCACCAGGGCCGTGGAAATCAGGGCATGCCCGGCCACACCGAGCAGCAGCAGCCAGGACGCATCGGTGGGGATGTTCCAGACCAGGGCCAGCCCGATATTGATGAGCACAATCAGCATGAACAGCCCGGCGGCGGGCGGCAGGTTGATCTGCACCAGCCGAGCGCTATCCCACAAGGCAGAGAACAGGCCGCGCCGATGTAATAACATGCCGTGCAGGGCAAAGCCCCCATAGAAGAGCACCCACAACAGCACGCTGAGGCCGATGACCCACATGACCGCGCCGACCACCGGGCTAAAAAGCGAGATGAGCCCGGTGACGAGCAAGATGGGCAGGCCGATGACAACGACGACGATGAGGGCCAGCGCGCCCAGCGCCGTGAGCCGCGCCCAATCGCCCCACACCTGGCGCAGCAGCGTCAGCCAGCGCACGCGCCGGTCGCGCACCTGCTGGGCGATGCCGCCGAAGTAGACCGCCGCCAAGAACAGGCCGGCCAGCACGAGGACGCCGACCAGCAGCAGGTACTGCGGGACGCTGTCGATATACCAAATGACCGGCAAGCCGCCGGGGACTTCCAGGGGCTGCCGGCCGGCCACCAGGCTGGGCAAGCCCAGCGGCGCGGTGCTGAGAAACGAGAGCAGATTGAACCGCTCGCCGTAGCCCTGCAAGGCGATCAAGATGAGGTCGAGGTTGGCCGCGGCGGTGGGGTCGGGTGACCCGGAACTGGTAACCACGTCGCGCAGGGTTTGAGCAATGGGTGGAATAAGATGCTGAACAGAAACATGCGGCCCGAGCCACAAGAACAGGTCTAACGCCAGCGGCAGCAGGATGAGCTCCAGCCGGGCATTGACCAACTCAAACCCGGTCGCCAGGGTGCTGATAAGGCCAGGCGGCGGGGCGGGCGTTTTGAGCGGCAAGGGGGTCATGTGGTCTCGATTCTACCACAAA
>JAYUUW010000720.1:0-2984 GCA_043754665.1 Anaerolineales bacterium
CCGCACGCGCAGCCACGCCGAAGGCATGCGCGACGGCACCTACCGCACGCGCGAGGAGATCGAGGCCTGGAAGGCGCGCGACCCGCTGACGCTGCTGCGCGAGACCGTGCTGGCGGAGGGCGCGGCGGCGGCGAGCGACTTCGAGGCGATCGACGCCGAGGTGAAGGCGCTGGTGGAAGAGGCGGCGGCGTTCGCGCAGGCCAGCCCGTGGCCCGACCCGGCCACCGCCACCCGGCACGTGTTCAGCGAGCGCGGAGGCGCGGCCCATGCGTGAGATGACATTTGTGGAGGCCACGCGCGAGGCGCTGGCGGCGGCCATGGAGATCGACCCCTCGATCTTCGTGGTGGGCGAGGGCATTGGGGTGCGGGGCGGCAATTTCAATACGACGGTGGGGCTGTTTGAGCGCTTTGGCCCGGAGCGGCTGCGCGACACGCCCATCAGCGAGCGCGGCTTTGTGGGCATGTGCACCGGGGCGGCCATGGCCGGGGCGCGCCCGGTGGTCGACTTCATGTTTGTCGACTTCATCCTCGACGCCATGGGCGAACTGATCAACCAGATGGCCAAGGTGCAGTACATGACCAGCGGGCGGCTGAAGCTGCCCATGATCCTGCGCGGGGCCATCGGCATCGGCAACTCGGCCGCCACGCACCACTCCGGCGCCTATTACCCCACCTTTGTGAACGTGCCGGGGTTCCGGGTGGTGGTGCCCAGCAACCCGTACGACGCCCGGGGCTTGTTCACGACGGCGCTGGAGGGCGACGACCCGGTGTTCTTCTTGGAGCACAAGTCGCTGCTGTACAGCAAGGGGCCGGTGCCGGAAGAGCATTACACCATCCCCTACGGGCAGGCGCGGACGGTGCAGGCCGGCACGGATGTGACCGTGGTGGCGCTGGCGGTGATGGTGAAGAAGACGCAGGAAGCGGCCGCGGCGCTGGCGGCGGAGGGCCTGTCGGTCGAGATCATCGACCCGCGCACGCTGGCCCCGCTGGATATGCCCGCCATTCTGGAGTCGGTGCATAAGACCGGCCGGCTGCTGATCGTGGACGAGTGGTTTGGGCCGTGCGGCATTGGGGCCGAGATCGCGGCGCAGGTGATGGACCAGGCCTTTGACGACCTGGACGCGCCGGTGCGGCGACTGAACGGCTCGCACACGCCCACACCCTACAGCCCGCCGCTGGAGGCCGCGCTGATCCCGAACGTCGCGGACATCGCGCAGGCCATCCGTGACCTGGCGGCGGAGTAGCGCGACTATGGCCGTTGAAATCATCATGCCCCGGTTTGGCTGGACGATGGAAGAGGGGCTGCTGGCCGAGTGGACCAAGCGCGACGGCGAGGCCGTGGCGGTGGGCGACGTGCTGTTCACCGTGGAGAGCGACAAGGCGCTGAACGAGGTCGAGTCGTTCGAGGCGGGCGTGCTGCGCATTCCGCCGGACTCGCCGCCGGCCGGGTCGATGGTGAAGGTCGGCGCGCGGCTGGCCTACATTGTGCAGCCGGGCGAGGCCGCGCCGTTTGAGGCGGGCGCGCCCAGTGCGGCCGTAAGCGTCCCAACGACCAGCGCCCCGGCTGCGGTGCAAACGGCGGATGCGACTGCCAAGCCCCCTGCCCAAGCCGAGCAGCGGGCCATCAGCCCCCGGGCGCGGCGCGTGGCGGCGGAGTTGGGGGTGGACTTCACGCAACTGGCCGGCAGCGGGCGCACCGGCCGCATCCGCGAGCGCGATGTGCGGGCGGCGGCTGGGAAGCGCCCGGCCGAGGTGAAGGCCAGCCCGCTGGCGCGGCGCGCGGCGGCCGAGTTGGGCGTAGACCTGGCGCACCTGGCCGAGGCGCTGCCGGGCCGCCGCCTGGAACGGGCCGACGTGGAAGCCGCGGCGCAGGCGGGCGCCCAGCCGGCGGCTGTGCCGGTGACCCCACTATCGGCCGTGCGGCGCGTGATCGCCGAGCGCATGCTGGCGGGGGTGCACACCACCGCGCCGGTGACGCTGACGACCGAAGTGGACGCGACCGAGTTGGTGCGGCTGCGCGCGCAATTGAAGAACGATCCCACAGCGGCGGCGCAGGCCATCCCCAGCTACACCGACCTGCTGGCCAAGCTGACGGCGCACGCGCTGGGCGAGCACCCGGCGCTGAATGCGCGGCTGGAAGGCGGGGCCATCGTCCAGTCGGCGGCGGTGCATATCGGGCTGGCGGTGGATACCGAACGCGGACTGCTGGTGCCGGTGCTGCGCGATGTGCAGGCCAAGGGCTTGCGGCAGGTGGCGCAGGAGGCGGCGGCGCTGATCGCGCGGGCGCGGGCCGGACAGTTGAGTGCCGATGAGATGCGCGGCAGCACGTTCAGCCTTACCAACCTGGGCATGTACGAGATCGACGCCTTCACGCCGATCCTCAACCTGCCGGAGTGCGCGATCTTGGGCGTAGGCCGCATTGTGCCCAAGCAGGTGGTGGTCGATGCCGCCGCCGAGCGCGTGGCGATCCGGCAGATGCTGTATCTGAGCCTGACGTTCGACCACCGGCTGGTGGATGGCGCACCGGCCGCGCGCGGCTTGCAGCGCATCAAGCAACTCATCGAGCAGCCGTACCTGTGGCTGGTGAGCTAAACGGCATGCCGACCTGGCGCGTGGTGCGGCTGAACGCCGCGCTCTTTCCAATCGAGGCCTACGAGGCCAGCCTATACCGGCAGTATGGAATTGAGCCAGTGGAGGCCGAGGCCACGACGCCGGGCGACATTCTGGCGCACACGGCCGACGCCGACGCGGTGTTTGCGATCTCGGTGGCGCTGCCGGCGACGGTGGTGGCCGGGCTGGCGCGCTGCCGGGTGATCTCGCGGCTGGGGGCCGGCACCGACAAGATCGCGGTGGACGTGGCGACCGAGCGCGGCATCTTGGTGACCAACGTGCCAGACTTCTGCGCCGAGGAGCAGGCCGACCACACGCTGGCGCTGCTGCTGGCGCTGGCGCGGCAACTGCCGCAGATGTCGCAGGCGATGGCG
>JAYUUW010000721.1:0-4385 GCA_043754665.1 Anaerolineales bacterium
CACCCTCAACGGCGACGAATGGGCCTGGGGCCTCCCCATCTACACGCCCGCCGGCGACGCCCTGGTGGCAGCCGGCGCGCGCTACGACAACATGGGCGCGCAGGGCAACACCAGCTACTGGCTGTACGCGCTGCCGCTCGACGGCTCCGGCACGCTCACCCAACTGCCCGGCTTGACTGCCCCCATCGACGGCCGCCTGGCGCGTGACCTCACCTACTCGCCCGACGGGCTGCAGCTGGCCTTCTCCACCTCCTGGCACCTCAGCGCCTGCGCCTCCGAGGCCGCCTACTATGTCATGAACGCCGACGGTTCCGACCGGCACACCCTCGTCAGCCCATCCCTCGCCGCCCGCGCCGACCCCGCTCACGAAATCTACTTCCTCGGTTTCGACCTGGCCTGGACCCGCGCCAGCGACGGCCTGCTGCAAAGCGGCCTCGTCCGCACCTGCGCCGACTTCTCCGGCGCGCTGGTCGGCGACCCACAAATGTCGATTGTGAACCTCTCCGGCGCCGAAAGCTCAATTGTCGTCGGCCAGTTCGACTCGCTCAGTTTCGACCGCAGCGGCGCGCTCATCGGCGCTGTGGCGCGGCCCGACAACGCCGCCCCCGGCGAGGTGCGGCTCTACGACCTGAGCGGCAATATTGTCTTGACGGTTGGGCCAGGGGAGCAAGCCGTTTTGCAGCCGTAGCAAGCAGGGTAGCGATGGGTAGGGGCCTTAAAAGAAAACGGGGTAGTAAGCCTGGGGCCAGAGCTCACTACCCACATTCTCCTCTGTCACCACTTTTACGCACCGGCCGCGCGCTTGCATTGGCCGGTGCGTTTTATTTCGCTACCGCCCCAACCCCCTCGGCTCAGACAAACCGCCGCCCCTCCCTCTGCCCAAACAGCCGCCCGCCGTCAACTTCCTTTATGACTTGTCACACCTGCCCAACGTCCTTTGTTGGGTTCCGAACCCGGCCTCAGGCCGCTTGACCTGGCGCTGCCCTCAGGCCGGTGAGGAATCCGCAACTCGGACCGCATCGGTCCTTCGACTACCCTCGGCCGCCCTATGGAATTTCCACCGCGTACGGCAGCACCAGCCGGTCGGCGGGCAGCGCCTGCCCCTGCGCATCCAACGCCGGCAGGCGCGGCAATTCCGGTTGGCTGGGGTCGTACCAGCCCACCGCCAGCCCATACGTCCCCGGCGGCACGCCCGTCAGGTCGAACCGCACCGTGTCCGTCACCACCTCGCCTGCCACCCACAGCGCCGTCGGGTAGCCGTTGGCGCGCGGCATCCCGTCCACCTGGTCCACCACAAACTCATCCGCCGGGTTGAACAGATGCACAAAGAACTTGTAGTCCTGCCCCGGTGCGGCCCGCGCCCCCCAGGCCAGTGTCAGTTCCAGCGCCTCCGCCGACTGCGCCGCGTCGAAGCCATACAGCGTCAGCGTTTCGCCAAACGTCGCGCCCACCGTCGTTTGCAGCGGCGGCACCTCAAAGCTGCGCGCCCGCCCGCGCACCGTCACCGTGCCCACGCCCACCTCCGGCCCAACCGCCTGCTCGGCGGCATCCACCAACTGCACGAGGACGGTATACGCTCCCGGTTGCAGTGCGACGTTCGTCCCGAAGCGCACCCGGCCCAGCACATAGGCGTCTGCCGGCCAGGTCGTCGCCGGCGAGCCGGGAGCCAGGTCCAGCACCTGCGCCAGCCGCGTCCCGTCTGCGCCCACCAGCGTCCAGCGGGCGCGGTAGTCGGTGGTCGGCGCGCTCGTCGTCAGCCACTCGGCCGCGAACTCCGGCGCGGCCCCCTGGTCAAACGCCTCCGGCAGCGTCACCGCGCCCAGCGCCAAATCATCCGTCAGCGCGTGCTGCGCCGTCCGGCCGTCCCGCGCCGTGGCCGTCCCAATCGTCACCGGCAGTTGATAGTCGCCTAGGCTGGTGAGCGTCACCGAGTCATACAAGCTCACCTCCAGCGTGTACGCCCCCACCGGAATGCCCGCCGGCAGCGCCAGCCGGTAGAAGTCTGGGATCACTTCATCCGCGCGCCACATCGAGGTCGGGTACGTGCCGTACGCCAACTGCATGTCCTGCCCCGCCCACAGCGTCCCCGCCGCATCCCGCAGCCGCAGCGCAATTTGATGGTTGGCCGGGATCGTCGTCAGCGCGTGCCACGTCAAATTTGCCTGCACCACGTTGGCCTCGGGCAGCGTGGCCTCGGCCGCCAGTAACTCAATCGCCGGCCCAAAGCGCGCCAGCGGCGGCGTCTCAGGCACGGCCGGCCCAGCGTCGTCAATCCACACCGGCGCCAAATGCACCAACCCACGCGTTCGGCCTTCCTGCGTCAACGCGGCCAGTGGCCCATCTGGCCCCGCCGCCTGCACCGTCACAAAATACACCCCCGGCGGTATGTCGGTCGGGATAGTTAAGTCGAGCGCTATGTGGCTGGCAACGTTGGGGCTATCAATTTCAGTGATGATCCCGGTCGCGCTGATCAGGGATACCGGCGCTTGACTGAGCAGGTTCGAGCCCGGCACTAGGCTAAGGGTAACCTGTGTGCCGGCAGGTGCGCCCCAGTAAGTATCTACAGTCAGCGTATCGCCGCGTGCCTTGTGATCAGCGTCGTAGCTTTGCCACAGCAGCGCCACATCGTTGGTGAAGTGCGCCCCACCGGAGTGATAGTAAGTGAGTTGGGCAAAGTCGATGGAAAGGGCATACGGTATTGGCCAGTGTCCAATTTGTAGGGGCAGTTTCTGTATTTCAAGCAGCACCCCGCCGATCCCAGCGGTTAGCAATAAACCTGCCAGCCAAGCGATTAGGCGTTTGATTTGGAAACTCTCGTTACGCCGCCATAGCCACACCCACCCCGCCACCCACGCCAGCAGCGCCAGCGCACTCACCACTTCCGCCGCCGCCCGCAGCGGTGTGCGCCCCAGCCGCAGTTCCACCGTGTGCGCGCCGGGGCCAAGGTCAAACGCCATCCAGCCCAGCCCCTCGGCCGCATGCACCGGCACCGCCTGCCCATCCACCCACGCCTGCCAGCCGGGCCAGTAATTGGTCGGCACCGCCACGCTCGCCGCCGCGCCGGACACCGTGATGCTCCATGCCTCGGCCGCGCCGCGCTGCCACTGGCGCGTGCCCTCCGCCTGCCCGCTCAACACCTGCAAGCGCGGCGCTCGCCCCAGCAGCGCGTCTGAGGCAAACGGCCGGGGCTGCACGGCGCGCGGCAGATATTCATACCCAATCGTGCTGCCGATGTTGGCCGAAAAATACTCCATCAGTTGCTGCCGCTCGGGCGTCACATCGCTGTCGCTCAGCGGCACGAACTCCGGCCGCAAGCCGCCCAGCCCCGCCCAGGCCAGTGCCAGCCCCAGGCCGCCCGCCACCGCCCATTGACCCCACCGCCCGCCCAGCGCGCTCGGCACCAACTGCGCCGTCAGCAGCGCCGTGAACAGCGCCTGGATCGATAGAAACCGCCACGGGAACTGCGTAAAGCGCACCAGCGGCACATTCGCCCACACCCACGCCGACGCCGGCGTAATCATGAACGTCGTCAGCGCCAGCCCGGCCAGCACGAACGTGTCGCCGCGCGTCCAGCGGCGGGCGCGGGCGGCGCGCACCAGCAGCACGGCTAGCCCCAGCGCGGCCAGCAGCGTCTGCACCAGCCCCATCGCAAACGGCGAAGGCAGGCCCGCGCCCGTGTCGGCGTTGTACAACCATGTGCTCTGCACCAAATCGGCGGCGCGGAAGTGGTTGCCGTAATAAAAGTAGCCCTGCGTCACATCTGCGATCTGCACTGCCCCGGTCTCGCCCAGCGCCGGCAGCCAGAAGAACGCCGCCAGCGCCAGCCCCCCGGCCAGCGCCAAACCGCCCGCCACCAGCGGCCACCACTGGCGGCGCACCTCCGCCCGCTTGGGCCTCGCCCACGTCAGGCATCCCAACACCAAATACAGCGCCACGAACGGCATAAAATTCAGCGCCGAAATGTTGTGCGTCAGCACCAGCAGCCCGGTCACCAGCGCTAGGCTCAACATCCGGCGCAGGTCCGGCCGGTCGAGGCCGCGCTGCGCCCGCCACAAGATCAGCGGGTAGAACGCCAGCGCCCACAGCTCCGAGAGCGAGTCGCCGCGCACATATAAGTTAGCGAGGTGAAAGGGGGCAAACGTGTAGGCCGCCGCCGCCAGCCAGGCCCCGGCGCGCGGGATGCCATGCGGCCCAGTCCCATCACCCCCGCTTCCCAACCGCACGCTGCGCGCCCAGGCATACATGCCCGCCGCGCCCAGCGCCAGTCCGCCGGTCTGCGCCAGCTTCAGCGCCGTCACATAGCTCAGGCCCAGAAAACGCAGCAGCGCTGCCAGGTAATACGGCAGCGCTGCATAGTAGTTGAAGAACGGGTAGCCGTAGCCGTA
>JAYUUW010000722.1:0-2815 GCA_043754665.1 Anaerolineales bacterium
GGTGCAGTACGACGGCGGCACGCTCGACCAGCCCATCCTCATGCTCACCGTCGGCAACGGCCCGCGCGAGGGCGGCGGCTTCATCACCACCCCGGCCTCCAAAGTCGATGACGGCCTGCTCGACTTTGTCTACATCCCGCAAGTGTCGCAATTTCGCATGCTGCAACTGCTGCCCAAAGTCATGAACGCCACCCACATCCACGAGCCCGATGTCAAGCTGGCCCAAACCACGCGCCTGCACATCGAGACTGACCGCGCCCTGCCCATCCATATCGACGGCGAACTGTTCGCGCCCTACGAAGCCAACGTGCGCCAGGTGGATATTGAGCTCATCCCGCACGCCATCTGCGTGGTGGTCTAGGCGGGTGCGCCATGCCTGACCTGCGCCGGGTGCTGGCCGACCACGACCTGGCCCTGCTGCGCCTCATCGCCGAGTTGTGGGGCGAGACGTTAGCCGCCGGCAATCAGCGCGAAGCGGTGGACGAATTGGCCGGCCTCATGCTCCAGCCGGAGCGCGCCGCCGCCGTGGTGGCCGCCCTGCCGCCCCAAGCGCCAGCCGCCCAGGCCGCCTTTGAAGCCCTGGCCCGCCCCGGCCGCCAGCCGCTGGCCGCCTTCACCCGCCGCCACGGCGAGCTGCGCGCCATGGGCCCCGCCCGCCGCGACCGCGAAAAGCCCTGGGCCAACGCTCCCTCCGCCACCGAAATGCTCTGGTATCGCGGCCTGCTGGGCCGCGCCTTCTTTAATGAGGCCGACCGGCTGGAGGAATACTTCTTCGTGCCCGACGATTTGCGCTCGCTGGTCTACGTGGCCCCGGCCGGCGACCCCGCCACAGCGCCGCCCGCCGACCCGCCCGGCCGCCCACTGCCGCCGCGCGACGGCCCGCTGCCCGCTGCCCCCGACCTGGGCCAGGCCGCCGATGATGCCGTGACGCTGCTGGCCTATTTGCAAGTCATCACCGTCCGGCCGGAGCCCGCCCCTGACCCCTCCGCGCCGGGCCTCTTTCCCGCCCGCCATGCCGAGGCGTTGGCCCGCTACCTGCGCGTGCCAGAGGCCCTGCCGCTCTACCTCACCCTGCTGCGCGCCCTCAAGCTGGCCGAGGCCGCCCCGCGCGAGCCGTTCCAACTCGACTCCGAGCAGGTGCAGCCCTTCTTGCAGGCCGCGCCCGCCGCCCGCCTGCGCGCTCTGGCCGAAGCCTGGCGCGACGCCCGCGACTGGAACGATCTGCGGCAGGTGCCCGGCCTGCTGTTCGAGGGCGCCGGCTGGCGCAACGACCCGCACGCCGCCCGCCAGGCCGTGCTGGCCCTGCTGGCCGGCGTGCCGCCCGGCGTGTGGTGGTCCACCGCCGCCTTCGTGGCCGCCGTGCACGAGCGCCGGCCCGACTTTCAGCGCCCCGCCGGCGACTACGACTCGTGGTACATCCGCGCCGCCGATGGCGCTTACCTGCGCGGCTTTGACAATTGGGACCAGGTGGATGGCGCGCTGGTGCGCTGGCTCATCGCCCAGCCGCTGCGCTGGCTCGGTTTGGTCGAGGTCACCCCGCCGGACGCCGAGCCGGGCTTTCGCCTCACGCCCTATGGCGCGGCGCTGCTCGGCCGCGCCGGCTGGGACGCGGAACCCGACAGCCCGCCGCCGCCCGCCGCGCTTGACCCCACGCCCACCGGCCTGGTGCGCGCGCCCGCCGCCGCCCCCGCCTACGACCGTTTTCAACTCGCCCGCCTGAGCGACTGGCTGCCCCCCGAGGCCGCGCCGGGCGGGGTGATTTACCCCTACCGCCTTTCGCCCGCCGCGCTGGCCCGCGCCGCCAAGAAGGGCATCACCGTGCCGCGCATTGTGCAGTTTCTGGAGCGCGCCGCCGCCGGCCACCCGGCCCTGCCCGCCCTGGCCGCCGCCCTGCGCCGCTGGGAACTGCGCGGCCCGGAGGCCGTCTTGCTCGACACCGTGGTGCTGCGCGTATCTCACCCCGACCTGCTGGAAATCTTGCGCCGCACCCCCGGCCTGCGCGAATTGCTGGGCGAAAGCCTAGGCCCCGCCGCCGTCGCCGTGCGCCGCGAGCACGCCGCCGAGGTGCGCGCCGCCCTGGCCGAACTCGGCATCCTGGCCGACGGCGAACTGCCCGCGCCTGCACCACGCGCCGAATCTTAAAACATTCTCACTGGCCGTCGGAGGCATTCGGCTATATTGGGAATAGGAGCGAACGCCCCGGTTTCCCAACCCCAGGACTGCACCCTACCAAATTAACTGTCATTCTGAGCGCAGTCGCGCAGCGCTGATACCAACGCTCCGGTCGCGCGCGAAGAATCTCACCGCGCGACGTTCCCAAACGCCAATTCATGCGCAGTAGTCCCTGAGCGCTTGGTCAGTCTTCTATTTCCGATAAGGTCTACGGTCATTTCGAATATGCGATGGGGCGCTGCGCGCCAGCCCCCTTGGCTCAACAAGCCGCCGGCCGTCACCCGCCCGCCGGATTTGTCACACCTGCCCCCCGCATTTGCCGCCCCGCCGTGTTCCGCCTAAAATGCGCCCGCTGCAAAAGGTGACTGATGCCTCGCCGTCCGTCCGCTGGGCGCGCCCGGCTCAGGCTTACAAGGAAAAGAGTCATGGCCGACCTGCCGATGTACCCCAACGCGCTGAAGCGCGACAATTGGAAGAAACAAAAGGGCCTGGTCGCCAACGTCATCAAAGGCGAAACCGGCACCGGTGCCAAGCTCGCCGCGCTCTACACCAAATTCCAGGCCGTCGAGTGGCAATATTGGTTCCCCCTGTCAGGCGGCAGCTTGAAGCAGCCCAAGACCGCGGCCCAGCTCGAGGCCCGCAT
>JAYUUW010000723.1:0-3092 GCA_043754665.1 Anaerolineales bacterium
CCAAATGGTATTACACCGCCATCGGCTGGCCGCACAGTTACATCACTCACACCGGCCCGATCAAATTCACCTCCTATGGTGACCTTCTCTGTTGGGGCGATCTTGGCTTAATGTTGGTCTTTCCGCTTCTCGCGCTTGGGCTGGGCCTGGCTCATTTGCGCCCCAAGCGGACCAGGCTGCTGTGGTTGTGTTTGTGTTTTGGCTTGGCGCTGGTGCAGTTTTTACTCGATGTGTTGGGTCTGTTGCCCCTTGCCAGCTTGTTGGAGTAGGCGGAAATGACCTGTTGATGGCGCTGAGACGTTTCGCCGCAATTGCCCTGACGGCATGGGTTGTCTGCACGGTTATCGTCACCGCGCCGCTGGCGTATGACCAAATTCAGCGCCGCCAATTGGAGCAGCAGGCGCGACTGGGCCTCGTAGCGGAACAAGCCGCTCTATACACATCCCCTGCTGTGGTGGTCATTAAAATGACCGATCCACAGTTTTCAGTTGATCTGCAGGTGTACGATTGTGGCTACGGCAGCGTGGATATCATCTACGGTACTGATCGGCCGCCAAGTGATATCGCCGCTGACTATCACGCTGGGTTATTGGCCACCGGGTGGGAGCTTGATCCTGGGTATCGTCAGTCTGAAGGCTACTACTACTATCGACGTGGGCCAGAGCAACAACTGGCGCTGGACTTCATCCAGCCTAAGCCAGATGTTTCGAGTGCAGCGTATGCCACAGTCTTCACCATCCACCTGTCGTACACGTTCCCGGCCTATCATGGCTGCCGTGGCTGACGCCATTCAAGTGACTCTTACCTATTATGCCTCCCATCCCTGACTTCAAGCTCGAACGCTACTTCGCCCAATACGAATTCAAGGTCCGCTACCTCCTCAGCGCCTCCGACTGCGAGAGCCTCACCCTGGCCGACTTGCTGGCCTTGGCTGACGCCGACGGCCGCGCCCGCTGGGAGCGCCTGCTCCTCAGTTACACCGAGAGCCAGGGCGACCCAGCCCTGCGCGCCGCCATCGCCGCCCAGTACACCGCCGTCCAGCCGGAGGGCGTCGTCGTGCTCGTGCCGGAAGAGGGCATCTACCTCGCCATGCGCACGCTGCTCGCGCCCGGCCAGCATGTCATTGCCATCGCGCCCGCCTACCAGTCGCTCTCTGAAATCGCTACCGCCATCGGCTGCGCCGTCTCGCCCTGGCCGGTTGCGCTCACGCCCAGCGGCTGGCAATTGGACCTTGACCAACTCGAAGCCCTCGTCCGGCCCGAGACGCGCCTGCTCGTCATCAACTTCCCGCACAACCCCACTGGCTTCCTGCCCGACCGCGCCTTCCTCGACGCCGTGCTGGCCTTCGCCCGTCGCCACAGCCTCATTGTCTTCTCCGATGAGATGTATCGCGGCCTGGAGCTAGACCCCGCCCAGCGCCTGCCCGCCGTCGCCGACCTTTACGAGCAGGGCATCTCGCTCTCCGGCCTCTCCAAGACCTACGCCGCGCCCGGCCTGCGCCTGGGCTGGCTCGCCACGCGCCTGCCCGGCTTCATGGAGCGCCTCGTCGCCTACAAGGACTACACCACCATCTGCCACAGCGCCCCCAGCGAAGTGCTCGGCCTCATCGCCCTGCGCGCCGCCGACCAACTCATCGCCCGCAACCTCGGCCACATTCGCGCCAACCTCGCCCACGCCGAGGCCTTCTTCGCCGCGCACCCCGGCCGCTTCCGCTGGCTGCCGCCGCAGGCCGGCTCCATCGCCTTCCCGCAGTACCTCGGCCCCGAGCCGGTGGACGCCTTCTGCCAATCCGTGCTCGATGCCGAAGGCGTCATGATCGTCCCCGGTAGCATGTTCAACGCCATCGGCCCGCATTTCCGTGTGGGCCTCGGCCGCGCCAACTTCCCCGAGGCGCTGGCCCGCCTTGGTGCCTACCTCGCCGCGCACTAGACTCCCTCAAGCAAACCCACTGCGAATCAAATCCGGCCTGGCACCATTGTCGGTACCAGGCCGGCGAGCTTATCTCGTATGAGCGCCGCCCGCTGCCGGACAACCTAATCAGACTCTAGCGCTTGTTGCGATATCGGTCTTGTCAACAAAGTCACCCTTCCTCGCGTCGGGGAAGGGCCGGGGATGAGGTCCACCTTCGCCCTAACTCGGGCTTGGCCCTGGCCCCACCGCCGGCAAATCCGGCCGCGCCTCGGGCGGCCGCATCCCCTCCACCGGCGTCGAGCAATACGGGCACAAATTCCACGGCAAATCCATCAGCTTACCGCAGCGCGCGCAGTTCTTCTTGAGGCGCGTGTAGCAGTTCGGGCACACAACCCAATCCTCGTGCGCGTGCCGCCCGCAGCCCGGACACACCCGCTTGTCCTCAATCTCTTGCAGCAGCGCCTCTTCTTCCAGGCTCTGCTCATACGTGTCCGCCAGCGTCTTGGGCGGGCGCAGGATCAGGTAAATGATCAGCCCCGGCAGCGTCAGAATGCCCACCACCAGCGCCGCCAAAATCTGCGCGAAGATATCGCGGCTGCGCGCCCGCATATCGCGAAACGTCCAGATCACCAGGCTCAGCCACAAGGCGCTGAGGAACGCGCCGAAGAACGCGGCCAGCACCAGGATCACATCGGTCAACGACTCAAGGTTTACCGTCATCGCAGCCCCTTCCGGCCCGGATTATAAACCACAAACCACCGCCCTGCGTCCCCTCTCAATTGCTGCTTTGAAGTAGAACAATTTCTCCGTAGACTGTTCGCAATTGGCCATTGCTTTGACGGCCCCTTTCCAACAGCACCTCACGCCCGCCCATCTTATGTAAAGGTGACATGAGTGACGTTTCGCTCAGCCACCCGGCCACCCACCTCCGTCGACTCTGGCATAGCCTCCTGCCTTCGCGGCCCCAATTCGTGAAATTCGTGGCCAATGGTTTTCCCGCCTACTTTCAAAAACCACCCCCCTGGTATAAACTCCCCTCCCATGGAAGAATCCCTCCCCGACGACGCCGAGCCGACCACCACCCGCCTTGCGCCGCGCATCACCGACCTGCCCGCGCTCGACCGCCCGCGTGAGCGCCTCGCCCGCGAGGGAGCGGGCGTGCTCAGCAGCGCCGAGCTGCT
>JAYUUW010000724.1:0-3403 GCA_043754665.1 Anaerolineales bacterium
TCATACTCGCGCCGGTCACCCGGCTCCAGCCAGATCATCTCGCCGGCCGCCTCCACCGCTTCCCGGCCGAAGCCGCTGGTGCACGGCTCAATGCCCACCGCGTACTGCCCTTCGCCCATCATCCGCCACTCGATGTAGTTGGGCATTTGTTCGCGCCGGTAGACCACGTACAGCCCCAACCCCGCGCCGCCGTTCAGGGCCGGGTTGATGATCGCCACCGGCACGCGGCCATCCGGCTCGGCCCGCATGGTGTGCTGAAATGTCTGCTGGACCCAATTGCGGGTCGGGGCCACAAAGGTCCGGTACTCATCGGCCCGGCTCACCTCGCCAAACAGCACTTGCGGCGGCTGGTCCGGCGCGAACGGCGCCACCAACTCCGCGCCGGCATCGACAAACGGAAAGCCCACGTTGATGTGATACAGGTACATGTGGCTGGTGCGCAGATGCCCCGCGTTCTCAACCAGGTCGTGCATAAAGAAGCGCGACTCGCCCAGCCGGCAGGTGTAGCGGCGGGTGAGTTGTAGATGTTCGCCGTAGGTTTGGGCCTGCACCGTCTCGCCCACCGCCTCAATCACACACTCGTCGCCCTCCCAGCGCTCGCCGTAGCTGCGTAGTTGGCCCGGCAGCATGGCCGCGCGGTCGTGCACGCCGTAGCGGTCGCGCGGCCGGGCGGGGAAGTTGTAGTGCGCCACATCGGCCTCTTCGGGGTTGCCAATGTGCAGCAGGCCGCAGGTGTTGTTGAAGCCGCCCAGGGCGCTGCGCAGCCAGCCGAAGCCGTCGGGCTGCTCCAAGTACCAGGGGCCGGGCAGCTTTGTGGGCGGTATCCAGGCCAGCGAGTGGCCGCGGTATTCGCAGTAGCCCACATCCAGCCCGCGCTCAATGCCCACCTTGAAGACCAACCCCGTCCCGGTGCGGAACTCAAGCTGGCGCACCCCCCGGGCGGGGCCGTCTTCGTTGGCCAGCAGTTGCACCCCGCCCACCTGAGAGAGATGCCCTACCCGGCGCAGCAATTCTGCACGCGTATACGACTTGCCAAACAAAGTCGGCATGGTGCCCTCCGGCTGGAATCAGACGCCGGCCGCGCTGGGCGGGCCAGAAGCTGGCCTTGGCCCAACGCGGCCGGCTATGTTTAGGGGGAAATTAGGGAGGCGTCGCCGCGCGCCGCTTACCCGACCACCGCCTGCTTTTCCTTCTGCTCGCCGTGCTGCGGCGTGTCGGGGTGCGACCAGTTCTTGTAAACATCCACCGCCACGCCTTCGACCACCGGCCGCTGGCCCTTAACCATCAGGCCGGGCCGCCCGGTCGCCAGGCCGCCGATCTGCGGGTTGCGCGGGTCGCGCATGCCCACGCGCACCAGGCGGCGCCACCGCCCGCTGCGGTTGAGGGCCGAGCCGTGGATGGTGTAGATGCTGAAGAACACCACGTCGCCGGGGTTGGCCGGCACCGACACCGCGTCTTGAATGCGATACTGCTGGGTGGGCAAGTGCGGCTCAACGTCGGCGCCCATAATGTGCTGGAGCTTGCCCAGCTTGTGGCTGCCCGGCAGGAACTTCAGGCAGCCGCTCTTCTCATCGGCCACGTCGATGTGCACCAGCGCGTCGACGTATTGGCCGTTCAAATGCGGATAGAACGGGTCATCCTGGTGCATGGGGAAGGGCGTGCCGGCCTCGGGCGCCTTGGCGTGCAGCGTGCTGTGGTGAATTTCAACGCTGTCGCTGGCCAGCAGCCCGCTGGCAATCTCGGCCAGCGCCGGCTTGGTGATGGCGTGCATCCAGGCGGTCGAGAAGTGGTGCAGTTCGTGAATGTGCACCAACACCGACTTGGCCTCTTCGTCGGGCGCCATGTAGGCCTCGTCCTTGCGCCAATCGCCGCGCCAGCCGGCCTCCCAAAAGGCGAACTTGTCCATCATGTAGGCCAGGTCCTCCCGCAGTTGGTCGATCTCGGCGGGCGTGTATACCTGCTCGACCCGGAGATAGCCGTTCTCGTTGTAAAAATCAATCTGCGCTTGCGTCAACATGGCTGTTTGGCTCCTTAGGCTGATATCAAGCTTTAGTGTAGATGGATTCCACCATCGCGCAACTGGGGATTTTGCTTCCTGCTCCGCCACGTTGCTTCAACCGTGCCCCACCGTCCAGTCTGGGGGCCGTTTGGCCTTTTGGCCAGAATGTTGGTCAGCCCCAGACTCCTAGGCAGGGCTTCACGACCCACCGCTCCCGCGTTAGCCTAGCGCCGCACTTCGAGCCGGATCGTCACGGTGTCGCCTTCTTTTAGGTCTTCGGCTTTCTGGACCATTACTTTGATGGGCACCAGGTAAGCGCCATCTTTGGGTATCAACGACGTCTTCCACACGGTGTTGCCGATTTGCGCCTCGACCGGAATCACGCCCCACCCATAGGTGACCAACTCGGAGATCACTTTGATATTGTGGCTGTGCGGCTCCGGCACGGTCACGAAATAATAGGGGGCGGGGCCACGCCAGTACCAAATCTTGCCGCTGAATTCGAATTCCATAGGCACAGTATAGCAAGGGTCCACCACCACGCCACCCGCTTGGCACCCGCTCCGCACCGCCGAACCAACCCGGCGTAATCCTGCGGCCTGGCTTGCCAACGCTGTGCCGCCGGGCCGTGTCGCGGTCAGTCGTCAGCAATAGCGTGCCCGGCCGTCAGGGCGGTGAGGCGCGGGGCGGAGCCACCCAGCCCGGCGTTTGCTGGCCGAGCAACAGGCTCAACTGGGCGGCATGCTCCTGCACATGGCGCATGGTGTAGAGCAGCAGCTCCGCGAACGTGACCTCCCCCCAACTAAAACGGCACACGCGCTGCGCGTCCTCATCCGTCAGGGCCATGATCGTCGCCTGGCACTTCTGGCGGCACTGCTGGAGATAGGCTTCGAGTTCGGCTTGGGTATAGACCCGGTCCGGCACCGGGCCGTTGTCATGCTGCTCAATCAGCAGGAAGGGGGCCGGAGGCACAAAGCCTTCTTCCGCGCCGGTCAGGTACAGATCGACCCAGAACAGCGTGTGATAGACGACATACCAGTACTGCGAAAACTCCGGAAAGCGGAAGGGGACGCCTTCCGGCCGGTCAGGGGGCACCGGCCACAACATCGCGCGCCAGAGCTCTGGGGGGCAGGCGCGCAGCGCATCGTCGAGCGCGTCGAGGGCGACCCCAAACTGCCGCCAGATGATGGTACGCCATTCGATCATCATTGCGAGTCTCCTTTGGCCGGCTACGCCATAACGTTGATCCTGCCATGTTATAGCACAAATGTTTGCCGCTTGAACACCGGTTTGTGGGCGCTTGGCCGGGGCGGGGTAAGGCATTGCGCCTGCCAACGTCGCAGGGCCGGCTCATCGCACGATGAGGCTTTGAGACAACGTATGTGACCCTAATCGAAAAAACGC
>JAYUUW010000725.1:0-2810 GCA_043754665.1 Anaerolineales bacterium
GTCGAGGGCGCGCAAGCCGGGGTAGGGTTGGGGGGGGTCATCAGTCATGAGCGTCGCTCCTTAAATATGCGCGCCGGGCGGTTAGGCCGCGCCGGCCAGTACGTCGTCCAGGCGCTGGTAGGAGTCCTGCATGCCGCCCTCCATGCCGGACTGGATCATGCCGTCGCGGTCGGCGACCGAGAGGAAGACGGTGCGATTGGTCAGACGGGTGCGCCCGCCCGGCAGCGCCTCGAAGTAGGCGGCCTCCAGCGAGACATGCCCAGCCTCCGGCAGGCCGTCGAACTCAAAGGTTTGGATGATGCGCTCGGGCGCAGCGACTTCGTGGACGACGCCGTGAAAGCTGTACTCCGCGCCGTTGGCGGGGTCGATGTGCACATAGCGGTAGCGGCCGCCGCTCTGCGGCTCGAACTTGTCCAGGCGCATGGCGTACTGGCGCGGGCCTAGCCACTTGACGATCAGGGCCGGGTCGGTGAAGGCCTTGAACACTAGTTCGCGCGGGGCGTCGAACTCGCGGGTGATGGTCAGGTCGGGCCGGCCAGGCTCGGCGGTGATCGTGGCTTGCTTGAGGGTCGTGGTCACGTTCATGGTCAGGGTCTCCTTAAGTAGGGGTACCAATCAGCTCAGTCGGTCGCATCGGCGCCGGGCGTCCGGCGCTTTTCTTCTTCGAGGATCTCGTCCAGGGCCGCAAAGCTTTCGTTCCAGCGCTGCGTCAGCCGCTGCAGCCACACTTCCATTTCGTTCACGGCCTGCGGGTTGTAGGTGTACAGGTGCTGCTGGCCGCGCTTGGTCATGGTGACCAGCTTGGCTTCGCGCAAGACCTTCAGGTGCTGCGAGATGGCCGGGGCCGTAGCCTGGAACTGGGCGTAGATTTGCGTGGCCGTCAGTTGGCCGCGATCGACCAGCAGCTCGATGATTTGGCGGCGGGTCTTGTCGGCGAGGACGGTAAACGTATCCATAGGCCAGATAATATAGCGAACACTTAATTAAGTCAATACTTAATTATAGCTAAAGTGGTTGGGGGCGGGCGAGGTCTCAGGGGCGTGCAGGGGAGGGGCCGGGATTCATCGCCCGCGTTGGGGCAGGGCTTCAACTGGGCGCCGGAGGCGGGGCTGCTGAGAACATGTTAGGGCGGCTGAGGGTGTGGCAAGGAGAATCAAGGTGAGACTCCTCACCCGCGCATAAGCCGCGCCAGGGCTGGCCACCTGAGGCGGGGTTCGGAGTGACATTGGAATCGAGGGGGGCGACCAAAGCGTGTTGGTTTTGCCTTGGGCGCTGGCGCGCAACACCAGGCGGGCTGGCGCGGAACATGGTCTGGGCGGCGCAGACTGGGCACCGGGCCAATATGGTCTGGGCCGAGACGCGTGTGATAGCGAGCGGCGGCCGTTCTCGCCCCGACAAGAGCGTTCGGGACAGGCGAACGGCCCTACGGTACTGGCGGGCGGGTGGGGCTGGGGCGGCGCGCCAGTACGGGCGACGTATTTCTGGCGCTGGGCAGATGTGTTACAAATGAGGCGGTAGCGGCGCGGTAGCGGCGGTCGGTGGGAGATTGGGCATGATCACTGGGCGTAGGCTGAAGCGGATCATCGCCGCGGCCGCCGGGCTGGCGGCGGTGTTGGGCGGCCTGGGGC
Organism: Anaerolineales bacterium; assembly: GCA_043754665.1. Lineage (GTDB taxonomy): Bacteria > Chloroflexota > Anaerolineae > Anaerolineales > UBA6663 > JADZEK01. The sequence goes on from JAYUUW010000725.1 coordinate 1,629, forward strand.
TGGGGCCGCAGCCGGCGCGCGCGGCCGGTCTGTTCACGGTAAACAGCCAACTCGACAGCGTGGATGTCGCGCCGGGCGACGGCGCTTGCGCGAACATTGATGGCCTGTGCTCGCTGCGGGCGGCGGTCATGGAGGCCAACGCGCTGGCCGGCGCCGACCTGGTGATCCTGCCCAGCGGCACCTACACCCTCACCATTCCCACCGGTCCCGGCAACCACGACGCCTCAGACGATCTCGAAGTGACCGACGACCTGACGCTCCAGGGCCAGGGCGGCCCGATCATCGGCGTGGCGGCCGCGCTGGCCGATGGCGCCTTCGAACTCGAATCGAACCGCCTGGAAATCAGCGGGGTGACCATCCGCGGTTCCGGCCCGTCCGGCTCATTCGGGGCGGTGATGAACCTCTGCGGCCACCTGGTGATCATCAACAGCGTCGTACGCGACTTTACAGGCACCAACCTCGGCGGCGGCGTATTTCAGCAAAGCACATTCGCCTGTCAGACCCCTCCCAGTACCCGGCTGGTGGATACGCTCCTGTTGGATAACAGCTCGGTCAGGGGCGGCGGGGTGTACCTCCGCGGGGGCACGCTGGAGTTGGTGAACACCACCCTGCAGGGCAACGCCGCCAGCGAAGATGGCGGTGGGCTGTATATCGAGGCCGGCACGGTCAGCCTGGACCACAGCCGCCTGATCTCGAACACGGCCGACGAAGACGGCGGCGGCTTCTATTTAGAAAGCGGGGCGTTGACGGTGCTCGACAGCCAGGCGCTCACCAACACGGCCGGCTCGGCCGGCGGCGGCGGCGGCTTCAACTTGGCCGGAAGCCTATGGCTGACCCGCACGCTTGTCAGCGGCAACCAGGCTCCGTCCGGCGCGGGGCTTTACAGTTCGTCGGCCCTAACGCTCACCCAGAGCACGGTCAGCGACAATGTGTCTACCCACAATGGCAGCGGCCTGCTGGTTGGGGCGGGCGCGACGCGGATCGAGCGGAGCACGATCAGCGGCAACCGGTCGCCCTTCAATGGCGGCGGGTTCTACGTCGGCACCGGCACGCTCACCCTGCTGAACAGCACCGTCAGCCACAACCGCAGCGGGCTAGCGGGCGGCGGCCTGTTCATAGCCACCGCCGGCACCGCCCATCTGTATAGCGTCACCATCGCCGGCAACCAGGCCGATGACGACG
>JAYUUW010000726.1:0-4850 GCA_043754665.1 Anaerolineales bacterium
GGGGCTCCCATTTGGTTTTGTTTGTCCGCAAACGAACTTTACCAAATGGGCCCCGATGCTTCTACTTTTTAGCGGAAACTAGAATCAGATACGTTGTCTTAAGGCCTCACCGTGCGATGAGCCAGCCAGTTGACGGTGTGGCGCTCGCCTTAGCTTTCGTTAGCGCCACCGTCGCCCCTCGCCTTTACCCAAACCCATTCGTGCCAATTCGTCTGGCGCGGCTGATAGCGCCCCGACACACTGACCATTGGCTCTACCCCTCCCCAAACTCGTGTAGCTCCCCGGCCCTCTCCCCTTCGTGCCAATTTGTGGCTAACGCCCCCCGGCTCTACGCCTTTTCCATCTTCCGCACCCACAGCGTGGCGTGCTCCGGCTCCATGCTGGCCTTCACCGCGTCGAGCAACTCGGCCGACAGTTCTTCGAGATCGGCGTCATCCTTGATCGTCGCGGCGAACTCGGCCAGCGCCCGCGCCGCGTCGTAGCGCCGCCGAAAGAAGCGCCGGTCAATAAAGCGCTGCACCGCCAGCCGCACCGGCGCGAACAGCGCCGCAATCAGCAGCGTCGAGAGCACCGTCACCAGCGCCGACTGGCGCTCGCCCGTGACCACCGCCGCCGCGTTTTGCAGCAGCGCCACGCTCCCAAAATAGGCCGCCGCCAGCAGCGCCGTCAGCGTGCTGTACAGCAGCGTGCGCCGGATGACCAGGTCGATATCCCACAGCCGGTAGCGCAGCACCGCCCCGCCAATGGCGAGCGGAATGACCAATTGCCAAGCCACATCCAGCGCGGTATAGCCCATCGCCTGCGCCAGGCCGCCGACGGGCAGGCCCAGCGCCGGCTGCAGCACCCCGGTGTAGAACACGTAGAGCAGTTCCGCGCTGATGTAGACGGCGAAGCCGGCGACCACCCATTTGGTTTGCTGGCGCTGCACCCGCGTGGAGACGCGCCGGTAGCGGTAAAGCTGGGCCACGCCGCCCAGCACAAACGTGCCGAAGATCAGCCCCACCATCACCTGCCAGAACAGGTCCGGCAGGCTGTCGAGCGCCACGAAGATGTAGACCACCCCCAGCAAGAACCAGATGACCCACGGCGCAAACGCCCAGCGCGTCCAGCGCGGCACGAAGCGGCCGTCGGGGAAGAGGAAGAGCAAGTAAATCAGGCTGGTGAACCACACCAGCAGGATGAGGGTCAGCCCGTAGTCCCAGCCATTGGGCAGGGTCGAGTCGGTCAGGCCCACGCTCACGCCCTGCGCCACCAGCGCCAGCGCGGCCAGCACCGCCGTGGCGTCGTTGGCGCGCCGCCAGATCAGCAGCCCGGCCACCGCCCAGCAGGCGGCGTTGAAGACGGTGTACAGGGCGATGGTGTACAGCGCATAGGCCGGCAGTGACAGGCCGGCCTGGGCCAAGGCCGCCGCGTCGCTGGAATGCAGCTGCCCGCTGGCGCAGACCTCAGCGCAGAAGGTGCTGAGCTCCTGAAAGCGAAACGGCGTGCTCACGGCCAGCAGCGCCAACGAAAACACCGTCGTAGCCAGCCAAATGAATTGCAGCACGCGTAAGCCAACGCGCCGGGGCTTACGTTCAGGAAGGGTAGGGGTCTGCATACGCTCAAAACGCCACGACGCCCTGGTGGGGCGTCGTAATAAGGGCCTTACGCCTGGTGCGCCGAGCGGCTTTCCAGCCAGCGGCGTAGGGAGCTTTGACTTTCCCCCGAGGGCCGGCCCGCCAGCAGGTTGTCAACGCTGATGTCCTCATCCAAATCCGGCCAATGCAGGCCCTCGCCCGCGCCGATGGCGCGCCAATTCTGTCGCTCCTCCGGCCGCGCCTGCTGCAAGCGCGGAAACCACGCCAGCGGCACAGCAATCGTGCGGCCGTCGGTCAGGTCGACACTCAACGTGTCGTCGGTAATGGTAACGTTCTGAGCGCGTGCCTGATGCTCAAAGGCCAAAGTACTCATGCCAGCTCCTCAATAGTTCCGCCTCATGTCCTTCGACCACCCGCTGAATTCGTAGAATTTCGGCGCGTGAGAACCCGCCACTGCTCTGTAACCGCACGCCATTCAGCCAAAACTTGGCGACATTGCGCTCGCGTTCCACATGCACATGGGATGGCTCGTCTCGATCTCCGGCATAGAAAAAGAACCGATAGGGGCCATCACGAAGCACGGTTGGCATTGGCTGATTGTATCCCAAGTTCTGGGACGCTTCCCTGGAAACGGAGTGAGCTACCCCAGCGTCTGCCGCGCCAGCACGGCCGCGCCCACGACGCCGGACGCATCCTTGAGGCCGGCCGGCACAATCCGCACGGCGCGCACGTTCTGCTTGTTGATGGCGTTGGCATACGCCACCCGCCGGATCGGGGCCACGAACCGGTCGCCCAGCCGTTCGGTCACGCCGCCGCCGAACACGATCATCTGCGGGTCGAGAATGTTGATCAGGTTGCCGGCCAGCAGGCCGAGCGTGTGCTGGGCCACGATCAGCACCTCCTGCATCACCGCGTCCTTCTGGCGCAGCGCCTGGTAGATCACGCTGCTGGTCAGGCGGCCGTCGCCCAGCGCCACCATTAGCTCGGGCACCACGCTGGCGCGGCCCGCCGCCACCGCCTCGCGCACCTGGCGTTCCATGCCGGTGCGGCTGGCCAGCGGCTCCACCGAACCCGGCTGCCCGGTCTTGCCCAAAATGCCGTTGTCGCCGCCGACCACCGAATGGCCCACCTCGCCCGCGCTGCCGCGCCAGCCGGTGCGCAGTTCGCCGCCCAGCACCAGCCCGCCGCCGATGCCGGTGCCCACGAACACCGCCACCATATCATCCAGGCCCTGGCCCGCGCCGTGCGTGTGCTCGCCCAGAGCGCCCACGCGCACATCGTTGTCCAGCCGCACCGGCAGCCCCAGCCGCGCGTGCAGCTCGTCGCCCAGCGGCAGGTTGTTCCAATCAGGCCCCAGGTTCACCGCCAGCCGCACCACGCCGCGCTCGGCGTCAATCGGGCCGGGGATGCCGATGCCAATGCCGCCCACGTCGCGCACGCGCAGATCGGCCTGCTTGAGCGCCCGGCGGATGGTCTCGGCCACGCGTTCAATGACGCCGGCCGCGCCCAGCTCCGGGTGGGTCTTGCGCTTTTCCAGCCCCAGGATTTCGCCATTGGCGGCCACCACGCCCGCTCGCAGGCTGGTGCCGCCCAGGTCAACGCCAATGTAGGGAACGCGTTTCTTGTTTGTCATGGTCACTCACTTTGCGATTCAACCAGCATGCGGCGCAAGACTTTGCCCACAAAGTTCTTGGGCAGCTCTTTTACGAACTCAATCTTCCAGGGCACGGCGTATTCTTCCAGGCGGCGCTTGCACAGCGCCATCAGCTCGGCTTCGCTCACGCTGGCGCCCTCGCGCAGCACCACATAGGCCTTCACGCGCTGGAACGGCCACTTGGGCGGCTGCACGCCGACCACCACCGCCTCGGCCACCTTGGTGTTTTCGTAGAGCACTTCTTCCACGTCGCGCGGGTAGACCTGCAAATCGCCCGCCAGAATCATCTCGCGCTTGCGGGCCACCACTTCAAAGTAGCCGTCCTCGTCCATGCGCGCCAGGTCGCCGGTCAGCAGCCAGCCGTCGCGGGTCACCGTGTCGGTGGCGCGGGCCTCGGCGTTCCAGTAGCCCAGCATCACCTGCGGGCCGCGCACCGCCAATTCGCCCACCTTGCCGGGGGCCAACTTGCGGCCGGAGGCCAGGTCGACAATCTTGGCCTCGGTCGAGGGCAGCGGCAGGCCGATGGAGCCGATCTTGCGCATGCTCTTGAGCGGGTTGGCGTGGGTGACGGTGGTGGCCTCGGTCAGGCCGTAGCCCTCCACCAGCCGCCCGCGCGTCAGCTTCTCGAACGCCTCCTGCACCTCAATCGGCAGCGGCGCGGCCCCGGAAATGCAGGCCTTGATCGAGTCGATCTTGTACTGGCGCACGCCGGGGAAGTTGTTAATGGCTTGGTACATGGTCGGCACGCCGGGGAAGATGGTGGGGCGGTAGCGGCGGATGGCGCGCAGCACGGCCGCGGTGGAGAAGGTGGGCAGGATGATCATGGCCGCCGCCAGCGCCACCGGCACGTTTAGCGCCGTGGTCATGCCGTAGACGTGCGAGAACGGCAGCACCGAGATGAACACTTCTTGGCCCTCGGTTAGCCCAGGAATCCAGTGGCGGGTTTGCAGGGTGTTGGCCACCAGGTTGCGGTGCGAGAGCATGACGCCCTTGGGGTCGGCCGTGGTGCCGCTGGTGTACTGAATGAGGGCCAGATCGTTGGGCTGCACCTCGACTTCGGGCGCGTGCGGGCCGTACTTGTACAGTTCGGCCGATTGCAGCCACAGCCCCGGTTCCAGCGGCAGCCGCAGCCGGTGACCTTCCTTGGCCTCACGCGTCAGCCCGAACCACAGGCGCTTCGGCTCGGGCAGGTAGTCCTTCACATTGCTGAAGATCACATGCTCTAGCTGCGTTTCGGCCTTCACCTGCCGCGCCAGCGCCGCGTGCTTGGTGAGGGTGATGAGCACCCGCGCGCCCGAGTCGCGCACCTGCCGGGTGAGCTCGGCCGGCTCGGACAGCGGCGTGGTGAACACGACCACCGCCGCCGCCTTAAGGATGCCGAAATAGGCGATGACGGTCTGCGGCAGGTTGGGCAGGACCACCAGCACCCGGTCGCCGGGTTTGACGCCCAGCGCCCGCAGCCAGTTGGCAAAGCGGCTGCTCTCGCGGTTGAGGCGGCGGTAGGTCAGGCGGTTGCCCTCAAACAGCAGCGCCGTGTGCAGCGGAAAGCGCCGCGCCGAGGAGCGCAGCACCCGGTGCATGGGCACCGGCGGCAGGCCGATGGTGTAGGGCACCTCGTC
>JAYUUW010000727.1:0-3650 GCA_043754665.1 Anaerolineales bacterium
CGCCTTGCTCCCACCTAACCGATTGATTGCAGTCAGCCCTCATCTATCCCGAAGCCCGCGCAGGCGGGCTTTGCCTCTTGTTGCTGCGGTTTCAACCGCCGGGGCCGCCGGTCCCACGTCGCCCACCCGACATGCACATACAACTGCATATAAGGTTGCGCGCATCGTCTATCTCGCCTCGCTCCCACCTAACCGATTGATTGCAGTCAGCCCTCATCTATCCCGAAGCCCGCGCAGGCGGGCTTTGCCTCTTGTTGCTGCGGTTTTAACCGCCCGAGCTCATTTGTGATTCAACTCCCACACAATCCGCAGCCCATCCAGCGTCAGCCAGGGCGCGATGATGTCGATGCACTTGGTCTCGCTGGCGATCAGCCCGGCCAGCCCGCCCGTGGCAATCACCTTCATGCTCGGGCCCAGCTCGGCCCGGAAGCGCGCCACCATCCCCTCGATCATACCCACATGCCCGAAAATCAACCCCGACTGGATGGCATGCACGGTGTTGCGCCCAATCGCCGTCGGCGGGCGCACCAAATCCACCCGCGTCAGCTTGGCCGTCCGCTGCGACAACGCATCCGCCGAGATGCCGATGCCCGGTGAAATCGCCCCGCCCAGGTAGTCGCCCTCGGCCGAGATCGCGTCGAACGTGGTGGCCGTGCCTAAATCGACCACGCACGCCGGCCCGCCGTACAGCTTTTGTACCGCTGCCGCGTCCACCACCCGGTCGGCCCCCACCATTTTCGGGTCGTCGTACTTAATCCGCACGCCGGTCTTCACGCCCGCATCGACCACGAACGGTGCCTGCCCCAAAAACGCCTCGCAGGCCTGCCCGAACACGCTCGTCAGCGGCGGCACCACCGACGCCAGCGCGATGCCGTCTACCTGCGACGCGTCCAGCTTGGCGTGCGCCATGAGGCTGGTCAGCAGAATGCCATACTCGTCGGCCATCTTGTGATGGTCGGTCGCCAGCCGCCAGCGCGGCCCCAGCGTCTCGCCCTGATACAGCCCCAGCGTCACATTCGTATTGCCAATGTCGATGGTCAGCAGCATGTTAGGAAGCTCCCAGCACCACGTTGTCGATCAAGCGGGTCTTGCCCACCCGCACCGCCAGCGACAGCAGCGCGCCCCCCGCGCCGATCTGCTCCAGTTCGGCCAGCGTCTCCGGGTCAGCCACCGAGACGTATTCTTCCCGCGCCAGCGGTTCCGCCGCCAGTGCGGCGCTGATAATCGCCCGCAGCCCGTCGGCGTCGCGCTCGCCGCCGTCGAAGGCCGCCTGCGCCGCCGTCAGCGCCCGGTGCAGCACCGTGGCCGCCTGCCGCTCGGTCGGGCTCAGATACACATTGCGGCTGCTTAGCGCCAGCCCATCCGGCTCGCGCACAATCGGGCAGGTGACCACTTCCAGCGGGAAGTTCAGATCGCGCACCATCTGCCGCAGCACCACCACCTGCTGGGCGTCCTTCTGCCCGAAGTACGCCCTGTCCGGCGTGAAGGCGTTGAACAGCTTCGCCACCACCGTCGCCACGCCGCGCAAGTGTCCTGGCCGCTGCTTGCCTTCCAGCGGCGCGCTCACCTGCTCCACGTTCACCCAGGTCTGAAAGCCCGCCGGGTACATGGCTTCCGGCGTGGGCGTCCAGATCAGGTCTACGTGGTAGGGGGCCAGCAGTTCCAGGTCGCGGTCCAGGTCGCGCGGATAGCGGCTCAGGTCTTCTTTCGGCCCAAACTGCGTCGGGTTCACAAAGATGCTCACACCCACCCGGTCGTTCTCGGCCCGCGCCCGCGCCACCAGCGACAGATGCCCGCGGTGCAGGTAGCCCATGGTGGGCACTAGCCCCAGCGTGCCGGTCAGCGCCGTTCGCGCCGCCCGCAGTTCAGTAAGTGAGGTGATGGTTTGCATAGTCACAAAAGGGTCTATGGGGAATACAGGGTCAAAAGAGTCTAAAGATGGGGACTCGGGAGACTCAGGGGAGGGCCGGCGAACCTCCACGTTCTTTACATCAACGTGGCCCCGATCAACTCTTCAACCTTTTGCTTAGTCAAATGCCGCCAGTCCGGCCTGAAGAATCTAGAATTCGGAAGGCGTGTGAACGTAACCTCAGCAAAAGTCTCTAGATGTGTCGGTGAGACTTCGGCAGGATAGTGCTCAATCCAGACAAAGGGTTCGGGCTCACCCTCCTGTTTCCATATCTCTTCAGCGAGCCCATCAACAACCAGCATGATGGTGTAATCTGTGTTATCAGGAAGTTCGCTGCAAATGAAAACAGCAGCTTCGTTCGTGGCTTGATATACCCTGATGCGACATTGCCCAGGCATGTCCCATTGTGGGTTGTAAGTGTGGACATACTCTTTGATCAGGTTCACTGCCTAAGCACGTCCTGTGGTAACGTCACGCCGAGAGCCCGCACCAGCCGCCAGAGCACCGTGTTCACCGGCGTTGGCACGCCCGCCGCCTCGCCCGCCCGCACCACCGCGCCATTAATCGCCTCGATTTCGGTCGGCGCGCCCCGGAGTATATCCTGAAACATCGACGATCGGTTCGTCCCCGTGCGCTCGGCCACCGCCCGCGCCGCCGCCGCCGCGTCGGCATAGGGCAGGGCGATCCCTTTGGCCGCCGCCACCGCCGCGCACTCGGCCGCCGCCGCGTCCAGTAGCGCCAGCGCGTCCGGCCGGCGCAGCAGTTCGCCGTTGGGCACCCGCAGCAGCGCCGTCAGCGCGTTGATGCCGCAGCTCACGGCCAGCTTGCCCCACGCCAGGCTGTTCACCTGCGCCGCCGGCACCGCCTCGGCCTCAAACCCGGCCGCGTTCAGCACATCGGCCACCCAGGTGGGCGCGGCCACATGCGTCACGCCCGCACCGCCCGGCCGCACATGCCCCGGCCCGAGCAGCGTGGCCCCCGCCGTGGTCACGCCCAGGGCGGCGTGCGGCCCCAACTGTTCCACGTTGCCCAGCCCGTTTTGCAGCGTCAGCGCCAGCCCGCCGGGGGCCAGGTAGCGGTCCAGCACCACGCCCACCGCCGCCGTCTGCCAGGCCTTCACCAGCACCAGCGCCAAATCGGCCGGGGGCGCGGCCTCACCCAAGGCCACCGCCCGCACCGCCGCCGTCCGTGCGCCGCCCTCGGCTTCCACAACAATGCCGTGCGCGTTCAGCGCGGCCAGCCCCTCCGGCCAGTGGCCCACCAGCGTCACACGCGCCACCGGCGCCAGGCCCGCCCCAAAGAGGCAGGCCATGGCGCCGGTGCCAAACACAGTTACATTCATGCGGTTGCTGCTTATGCCCGGCCGGTGGGGCCGGGAGTGAGGTCGCCGTTAGCCTTCCAGCCCCGGCGTGCGCTGCGCGTCGGCTTCCAGCGCCGCCAGCAGCTCGCGGAAGGCCGCGTCGCCCATCTCGCTGGCGTGCTCGGGCGCGGGGAACTGCTGCGTCTTCACCTCTTGGATGTACGCCGCAAACGCCTTGCCCATCTCGGCGTGCAGGTTGGCATATTGCTTAACGAACTTGGGCGTAAAGCGGTCGAACAGCCCCAGCAGGTCGTGCGTCACCAGCACCTGCCCGTCGCAGCCCGACCCCGCGCCAATGCCGATGGTCGGAATGCTCAGCCGGTGGCTGATCAGCTCGGCCACGCGGTCGGGGATCGCCTCCAGCACCAGCGCGTAGCAGCC
>JAYUUW010000728.1:0-5794 GCA_043754665.1 Anaerolineales bacterium
AGCCGCCAGTTTGCTGCTCAGCGCCGGGGGCCGCGTGCCCGCCGCCCGCGCCGATCACACCGAGCCGCCGGAGCAGGTGGTCATCCCCGGCACCATTCAGTCGGTGTTGGGCTGTTCGGGCGACTGGATGCCCGACTGCGCCGACACGGCGCTGACCTATGACGAGGCCGCCGACCTGTGGTGGGCTAGCTGGGAGCTGCCGGCCGGCGAGTATGAATACAAAGCCGCGCTCAACGGCGCCTGGGATGAGAACTACGGCCTGGGCGCGGCCGCCAACGGCCCCAATATTCCGCTCGTCCTCACTGAACCAACGACGGTCACCTTCATCTACGACCACAAGACCCACTGGGTGATGGACAGCGTCGGCACGGTGCTGGCCACGGTGGCGGGCAGCTTTCAAAGCGCGTTGGGCTGCGCCGAAGACTGGCTGCCGGCCTGCTTGATCACCTGGATGCAGGATGCCGACGGCGACGGCGTGTATTCGTTTGCCACGACCGGGCTGCCGGCCGGCGACTACGAAGCCAAGGTTGCCATCAATCTGAACTGGGATGAAAGCTATGGCGCCGGCGGCGCGCTCAACGGGGCCAACATTGCCTTCACGGTGCCGGCCGACGGCCAGGAGATGTACTTTGGCTACAACGTGGAGACGCACATGGTGACGATCAGCTCGGAAGGCGCGCCGCACGGCGACCTGGGCAAGGCCCAGGCGCAGTGGGTGGCGCCCGACACCCTCGCCTGGCGCATCGGCCCCCCGGCCGAAGGCGCCACCTTTGCGCTGTACTACGCGCCCGAGGGCGGCTTGGCAATTGAGCCGGGCGCGATTACCGGCGGCGAGGCGCTGCCGCTCACCTTCAGCAGCGGCCGGCTGGATGCGGACATTACGGCGGCCAACCCGCAGTTGAACGGCTACAGCGCGTTGACGTTGGCCGCGGACGACTTAGCGCGGGTGCCCGAACTGCTGCGCGGCCAGGTGGCGGTAGCCATGCTCGACGCCGCCGGCAAGGTGCAAGACGCCACGGCGGTGCAAATTCCGCTGGTGCTCGACGCGCTGTATGCCTACAGCGGCCCGCTGGGCGTGACTTTCAGCGGCGACGTGCCGACCCTGCGCGTGTGGGCGCCCACCGCCAAAAATGTGAGTGTGGTGGTCTACGCCGACTCGACGACTGATGAGGCCGAAACGGTGGCGATGACCTTTGACGACGCCACCGGCGTGTGGAGCCTGGAGGGCGCGGCCGGCTGGCTGGGGCAGTATTACCAGTACGCCGTAGATGTATACGTGCCCAGCACTGGGCTGGTGGAGACCAACCTCGTCACCGACCCCTACTCGTTCAGCCTGTCGACCAACAGCCGGCGCACGCAGATTGTCGTCCTTAACAACCCCGACCTGTTGCCGGTGGGCTGGGACACGCTGGCGAAGCCGCCGCTGGCCGCGCCCGAAGACAGCGTGATCTACGAGCTCCACATCCGTGACTTCAGCATCAACGACGCCAGCGTGCCGGCCGACGAGCGCGGCACGTATCTGGCCTTCACCGCGGCCGACAGCGCCGGCATGACGCACCTGAAAGCGCTGGCCGCCGCCGGCCTGACCACCATCCACCTGCTGCCGGCGTTCGATATCGCCAGCATCGATGAAGACAAATCCACCTGGGCCACGACCGATGACGCCGCCCTCGCCGCGCTGCCGGCCGACAGTGACGCGCAGCAAGCCGCCGCCGCCGAAGTGCGCGACACCGACGGCTTCAACTGGGGCTATGACCCCTATCACTACACCGCGCCGGAAGGCTCATACGCCACCGACCCCGACGGCAGCGCCCGCATTCGGGAGTTTCGGCAGATGGTGCAGGCGCTGAACGCCGCCGGCCTGCGCGTGGTGATGGACGTGGTCTACAACCACACCAACGCCAGCGGGCAAAACGAGAAGAGCGTGCTCGACAAGATCGTGCCAGGCTACTACCACCGCCTGAACGCCGAAGGCCAGGTGGAAACCAGCACCTGCTGCCAGAACACCGCCACCGAGCACGCCATGATGGAAAAGCTCATGATCGACTCGGTGCTGACCTGGGCCACCGCCTACAAGGTCGATGGCTTTCGCTTCGACCTGATGGGCCACCACCTGGTGCGCAACATGGTCAGCCTGCGCGCCGCGCTCGACGGCCTGACGCCCGCCGCCGATGGCGTTGACGGGCCCGCAGTGTATGTGTACGGCGAGGGCTGGGACTTCGGCGAGGTGGCGGGCAACGCGCGCGGCGAGAACGCCATCCAGCTCAACATCGGCGGAACCGGCATTGGCGTCTTCAACGACCGCCTGCGCGATGCGGTGCGCGGCGGCGGCCCGTTCGGCGCCAAGCCGGAGCAGGGCTTCATCACCGGCCTGTTTACCGCTCCGAATGACTTTGGCCAAGGCCCCGCCTCGGCCCAGCGCGGCCGGCTGCTGCATGCCGCCGACCTGATCAAGGTGGCGCTGGCCGGCAACCTGGCGGATTACGAGATCGTAGACATGCGCGGCACGACCTTGCGCGGCGCGCGGCTGGACTACAACGGCGCGCCGGCCGGCTACACGCGCGACCCGCAGGAAAACATCATCTACATCAGCGCGCATGACAACGAGACGCTGTTTGACGCCATCCAGTGGAAGGCGCCGATCAGCGCGACGATGGCCGACCGGGTGCGCATGAACAACCTGGGCCTGAGCCTGGTGCTCATGGGGCAGGGCGTGCCGTTCTTCCACGCCGGCGATGACCTGCTGCGCAGCAAGAGCCTGGACGGCAACAGCTACAACTCCGGCGACTGGTTCAACCGGCTCGACTTTACCTACCAGAGCAACAACTGGGGCGTGGGGCTGCCGGGCTTCGCCACGGACCAGTGGCCGGCCATGGCCGCGCTGCTAGGCAACCCGGCCCTGCAGGCCGCGCCCGCCGACATCCAGGCGGCCGTGGCGCACTTCCAAGAAATGCTGGCCCTCCGCCGCTCGTCGAGCCTGTTCCGGCTGCAAACCGCCGAACAAGTGCAGCAGCATCTCAGCTTCTACAACACCGGCCCCGACCAGACCCCCGGCCTGATCGTCATGGCGCTCGAAAACGCCGGCCCCGAGCGCCTGGCCGACGCCTATGACCGCATCGTCGTCCTGTTCAACGCCGCGCCTGACGCCGTGACCTTTGCGGATGCGGCGCTCGCGCACGCGGCGTTCGAGCTGCACCCGGTGCAGGCGGCCTCCGCCGACCCGGTGCTGGCCGAGGCCGCTTACGACCCGGCGACGGGCGGCTTTACCGTGCCCGGCCGCAGTGCCGTGGTGTATGTGGTGGTCTCCACCGCGCCCGCCGCCACCGCCACCGTGCCGGCCCCCACGGCCACCGCCGTGCCGCCGACCGTGACCGCCACGCAACTCGCGGCCACACCTGCGCCGGCTGCCACCAGCGTCACCCTCAGCCCGACGCCGGCGGCCACGCCCGCGCCGGCCGGCAACGCGACGGGCTGGATCGTAGGGGCCGGCGTGCTGATGTTGCTGATCATCGGTGGGTTGTTAGCCTACGCGCGGCGCGGTAAGTAAAACGCCCTCATGAGTCTCATCGGGCGGGCCGGCGCGTGTGGCCCGCCCGATGAGCGCGCGCGTGCCGCTTACTCTTGGGGCGGCATGGGTTCAGGTGGCTTGCGACGTCGGCGCAACGGCCTATTGCAACAGGCACCTACATCAAGGCCCGATGTTGAAACGCATAGCAATTGGCTGCTTCAGTACCTTAACCGCCTTTGCCGGTGTGCTCCTTTCGATTGGCGGTATTGGTACGATGGACACTGACCGGGGCCAACTTTTTGGCATCGGGCTATTTCTCACGGGGCTATCATTCCTTCCCTATCCCAAGGAAGTGCCTGAGTGGATGCCCGAAGAGGTGGGACCTCTTCGTCGCATCATGTCACAGGTACTCATGATCACAGGACTCGCGATCTTTGTTTTCTCGTGGCTTCTGTTGTTGCTCAACGCAGGCTGATAGACCAGTGGTGTTGGTAGTGGGTCACGTACTCTGATCTGGCTCCACGCGCAGCGAAGTGGCACGCAGTTCGGATAATCAATCACTCTCATTTATAATCTAGCTATGCCGCTATCCTTAGCGTTGGTGTTTCACTTCAATCAGCACACAAACGAAAACGTTGCGATAGCCACGCGGGCCTGCTATCGCGGCCTGCTGACGGTGCTGCGCAAACACCCGGTGCTCAAATTCAATCTGCACCTCTCGGGCACGTTATTGCGGGCCTGGCCGTGGTTCGACCCCGAGAGCCTGGACCTGGTGCGCGCCGGCCTCGCGGCCGGGCAGTTTGAATTGCTGGGCAGCACCTACGCCCAAAACGTGCCCTACGCCAGCGATGATTGGGACAACGCCCAACAGATCGCCCTGCACCGCGCCGTGCTGCACCACCTGTTCGGCGTCACGCCCACCTCCTTCTGGATTTCAGAGCGCAGTTGGCGGCAGTCGCTGCTGCCGGTGATTGCGGCGGGTGGCTACACCGTGGCCCCGGTGGAAGACCACATGTTGCATGCCGCCGGGCTGAACGACCCGCTGCCCGTCACCAGCACTCACAATGACCAGGCGCTCACGCTGGTCTACGACGACACGGTGCTGCGCACGCGCCTCAACTTCGCGGGCTGGTTTGGGCGGCGGGCGCAGTTGTTCAAATATTTGCACGGCCTCGCCGAGCGGCCCGGTGCTGAAAACTTCCTGCCGGTCTATGCCGAAGACGCCGAAGCGCTGGGCCTGTGGGGCTGGCAGGAAGGCTATCTGCCGCAGTCGCATTGGCAGCACCTCGACAACCTGCTGTCGGAGTTCGAAAGCACGCCTGACTTCACGCTGCGCCATCTGGCCGAGGCCCAGCCGCAGCAGACCATCGGCCCTGTGCCCGATGGCGCGGCCCAATGGATGGATGCGTCCCTGCACCGCATCGACGCGCCCTACCACGAAGATGGCTACGCCAATTGGTTCGACTTCCTCAAGCGCTCGCCCAAGCAGGTGAAGTTCAACCACTTGTATGCCGTGGTGCGGGCGCGGCTGCAAAGCCTGGGCGCGGCCCGCGCCGACCCCGGCTTCGCGCGCTCGGCCGCGACCCCCGGCGATGTGTTCTACCGGCAGGCCATCGAGACCTTCTGCCATCACCAGTACGAGTTTGGCTGCATTGGCGTGGGCGGCCCCGGCTATTGGGGCTGGGAGAATGTGCGCGCCGCCTTTGCGCTGGCCCGCGCCGTCGAGCTGGCCGACACGCCGCGCCCCGGCCGCTGGATCGAGGACGTGAACGGCGACGGCTCCGATGAGATTATCCTCAGCAACGGCCGCGAGGTCGCCATGCTCACCTCCTACGGCGGGCGCTTGCTGTACTGGTTCGATGTGGCCGGCGGGCGCGAGTGGGTGGGCAACCAACTAGCGGTGCCGGCCGGGCGCTTCAACGTCGACGCGCACACGCCGCCGCCGCCGCAAGTGCGCCCAGTGCGCTGGCTGCCCGACACCTACGAGCCGAGCGTCAAGGCGTGGCCCCACCTCAAGCAGAAGGAAGCGATACCCACGCACATGGGCCGCCACCTGCCGGCCTGGGTGTTCGAGGGCGAGCCGGCCGAACTCATCACCTACCCGCTGCCCGAGGCCAGCACCACGCCGCGCACCCTGCTGACCGCCCAAACCGGCGCGCTGGCCGATGCCCTGCGCGTGGATGGCGGCGCGCCGGTTGAGCAAGACATGCTGCTCGACTTCCGCTTTGAGGGCGAGGGCCTGACCTTCCTCATGTTCCCGCTGCCCGACCTGTTCGTGGAGAAGCA
>JAYUUW010000729.1:0-4637 GCA_043754665.1 Anaerolineales bacterium
TCCCGCCGCCCATTCGTGTCCCTTCGTTCCTTCATTCGTGTCCCTTCGTGGCCCCTCCTCCCCCGCCTCGACCCTAGCGCGGCCTCTGTGCTCCCGCCGCCCATTCGTGTCCCTTCGTTCCTTCATTCGTGCCTCTTCGTGGCCAATGTTTTTTTCCCGGTTTGCGCCAAACCAGAACATATGATTCACTTGCGCTCGCGAGTCACCGTCGGCTACAATCCTTTAAGACTCGGTCTGTGTGCTGCGCGGGTGCCCATGCCAATTGTGAACGATCTGCCCCTCAACCAAGTGCTCCACGGCGACTGCCTCGCCGAGTTGGACCGGCTGCCCGAGAAGTCGGTCGACCTCGTCTTCGCCGACCCGCCCTACAATCTCCAGCTTCAGGCCGACCTCTACCGCCCCAACATGAGCAAGGTCGACGCCGTCACCGACGCCTGGGACAAGTTCGGCAGCTTCGCCGAGTACGATGTCTTCACCCGCCGCTGGCTGGCCGCCTGCCGCCGCGTGCTCAAAGACACCGGCACCCTGTGGGTCATCGGCACCTACCACAACATCCACCGCGTCGGCACCGCCCTGCAAGACCTCGACTTCTGGCTGCTCAACGCGCTGGTGTGGATCAAGGTCAACCCCATGCCCAACTTCCGGGGCACGCGCTTCACCAACGCCCACGAAGAACTGCTGTGGGCGCAGAAAGTGCAGGGCGCGCGCTATACCTTCAACTACAAGACCATGAAGGGCCTGAACGACGACCTGCAAATGCGCAGTGATTGGCACTTGCCGCTGTGCACCGGCAAAGAGCGCCTCAAGCTCGACGGCGTGAAGGCCCACCCCACCCAGAAGCCCGAGGCGCTGCTGTACCGCGTCATCCTCGCCAGCAGCAAAGAAGGCGATGTGGTGCTCGACCCGTTCTTCGGCACCGGCACCACCGGCGCGGTGGCCAAGACCCTGCGGCGCGACTTCATCGGCATCGAGAAGGAAGAGCGCTACGTCCACCTGGCCCGCACCCGCATTGCGGCCACCCAGCCGCCGATGTTCTCGGACGAGGTGTACAGCTTCGACCGCCAGGCGCGCCCCGCCCGCCTGCCCTTCGGCGCGCTGTTGGAGGCCGGCTTGCTGGCCCCCGGCCAAACGCTGCGCTTCCGGGGCCACGCGGGCGTCACTGCCACCGTGCTCACTAACGCCCACCTGCGCTGCGGCGAGCAGACCGGCTCCATCCACGCTATCGGGCGCGTGCTCATGCAGGCCCCCTCCTGCAACGGCTGGGAGCACTGGTATTACGAAACCGCCGAGGGCGTGTGGCAGCCCATTGACCACCTGCGCGCCCAGCTCCGCGCGGCCCCCATGAGCACGGCCGAAGTCATCGCCGCCCAGGACGCAGAGCTAGCGCCCATGCTGGAGGCCCCCACCGCCCCGCCGCTGTCAGCGACCGCCACCCTCGCCAAGAACGGCAGCGGCCGCCAGCCCAAAGCCGCCGCCCTCGCCGGCGACTAGACTGAGCGCCGCCCGGCCGCGGGCCGCAGCTGGGTTGGTGCATCTGCGATTACTGGCTGTCCAAGAATAACAATAGCCATTGCTGGAAATAGGAGCGAGCGCTCAGGTTTCCCAACCATTGGACTGAACTCTTGCAAATTAACTGTCATTTCGAACCCCGCCTCCGGCCATTTGGCCTAACGCTGCCGTTTCGGCGGGTGAGAAATCACACCGATTATTGCGTGTAGTGCTTCTGCCTCTCCAATTGACGACTGTGACCTAGATGGCCCTACGTTGCAACAGCCGTTGCATCTGGTCCCTAAATTCAGCCCAAAATCGCCCTCTCCGCTTCCTATCAGGTCCTCCGGTGCGGCTTCTGATAGAATCTGATTGTGAAAATAAACGATAAGTAAGCTCCGCCACCCGTACTGTTACAGGAGTTGCATCCAATGGAACCTGCGGCCTCCCTCGACAACGAACTCATGCGCCCCGACCGGCCCGTCGGCATCGTCGGCTACGGCGCCTATGTGCCGCGCTACCGCCTGCCCGCCACCGAAGTGGCCCGCGTGTGGACCGAAGGCGGCGGGGCGCTGCCCATCAAAGAAAAGGCCGTGCCCGGCCTGGATGAGGACGTGGCCACCATGTCGGTCGAGGCGGCCCGCAACGCCGTGGCCCGCGCCGGCATTCACGCCCATAACATCCGCGCCGTGTGGGTCGGCAGCGAGAGCCACCCCTACGCCGTCAAGCCCACCGCCACCATCGTGGCCGAGGCCATCGGTGCGGTGCCCCACACCCAGGCCGCCGACTGGCAGTTTGCCTGCAAAGCCGGCACCGAAGCCATGCAGGCGGCCATCGGTATGGTCGGCTCGGGCATGGGGCATTACGCCCTGGCCATCGGCATGGATACCGCCCAGGGCCGCCCCGGCGACGCCCTGGAATACACGGCCGGCGCAGGCGGCGCGGCCTACCTGGTCGGCCCGGCGGCCGAATCGCTGGCGGTCTTTGAAGGCTCGTACTCCTACGTGACCGACACCCCCGACTTCTGGCGGCGGCAGCACGAGAAGTACCCCGAGCACGGCCAGCGCTTCACCGGCGAGCCAGCCTACTTTAAGCACGTGACCGCCGCCGCCCAGCGCCTGCTGGAACTGACCAACACCAAGCCCAGCGACTACCGCTACGCCATCTTCCACCAGCCCAACGTCAAGTTCCCGCAGCGGGCGGCCAAGCTCGTCGGCTTCAATGATGAGCAGATCAAGACCGGGCTGCTGGTCGGCGTCATCGGCAACACCTACGCCGGGTCGGCCATGATCGGCCTGACCGCCGTGCTCGACGAGGCCCAACCCGGCGACCGCATTCTGCTGGTCAGCTTCGGCAGCGGCGCGGGCTCCGATGCGTTCGCGCTGCGGGCCACCGACGCGCTGGCGGCGCGGCAGAGTCTGGCCCCCAAGACCAAGGATTACATCGCCCGCCGCACGCAGATCGACTACGCCACCTATGCCCGCCTGCGCGGCAAATTGGTGATGGACTGATGCCGCGCGACAACATGCGAGGCCTGTTTTCGCGCCCCATCTACATCGCCGCCGTCGGGCTGACCCCGGTGGGCGAACACTGGGAAAGCGGCCTGCGGCAATTGGCGCTGGAAGCCATCTTGGCCGCCCAGCAAGATTGGGCGCAGCGCGCGGGCCGCACCGCCCCCCGGCCGGAGGCGCTGTTCGTCGGCAACATGCTGGCGGGGCAACTCAGTGCGCAGGAGCATTTGGGCGCGCTCGTGGCCGATTACGCCGGTCTGCGCGGCATTGAGGCCATCACTGCCGAGGCGGCCGGGGCCTCCGGCGGCGCGGCGCTGCGGCAGGCCGTGCTGGCCATCGGCTCCGGCCAGATCGACACGGCCCTGGTCGTCGGCGTGGAGAAGCTGACCGACATGGTCGGCCCCGGCGTGACGGCCGCGACCGCCACCGCCAGCGACACCGATTGGGAAGCGGCCCAGGGCGCCACGCCCACCGCGCTGGCGGCGCTGCTCATGCAGCGGTATATGAGCACCCACGGCGTGGCGCTGGCCGACTTTGCGGGCTTTACCGTCAATGCGCACGCCAACGCCAAGACCAACCTGAACGCTATGTTCCGCAATCTGATTACAGCCGAGGCCTATGCCAAGGCCGGCATGGTGGCCGACCCGGTGAACCTGTTCGATGCCGCGCCCGACGCCGACGGGGCCGCCGCGCTGATGGTGACCTCTGAGCCGAGCGCGGTGCAGGTAGTGGCCTCGGCCGTGGCGACCGACACGCTGGCGCTGCACGACCGGGGCAACCTGCTGGAGTTCGACGCAGCGCGGCTGGCGACCGAGCGCGCCTACCAGCAGGCCGAGCTGGGGCCAGACGACATCGACCTGTTCGAGCTGCACGACGCCTATACCGTGTTTGCCGCGCTCAGCCTGGAGGCGGCGCGCTTCGCCCCCTACGGGCTGGGCTACAAGCTGGCGGGCGGCGAGATCACCCGCGCCGGCCGCATCCCCATTGCGACCTTCGGCGGCTTGAAGGCGCGCGGCAACCCCGGCGGGGCCAGCGGCGTGTACCAGATCGCCGAGGTGGTGCAGCAACTGCGCGGCGAGGCCGGGGCCAACCAGGTGGCCGGCGCGGCGGTGGGCATGGCGCAGTGCCTGGGCGGCGCAGGGGCCACGGCCGTCACGCACATCCTGCGGCGGGCTTAAGCGTCCAAATCCCCATGGCTGAAACGGCCATCCGCCGTCAGCCTCTCTTCGGATTTGTCATTTCGAAGCCGCCTCAGGTCTTCGGACCTGTCGCTTCCTCGGGGCGGCTGAGAAATCTCGGCCAGTCACAAGCGGCCCAGCGATTGCCCGACCTCTTTCAACCGCTTTTTGTGAGCCGAGCCACGGCCGTCACGCACATCCTGCGGCGGGCGTAGGCGCGGCGGCGCGGCGCGCCAATGAGTCGAATGAATTAATGAATGCCCCGTCCGGGCCGGCCCCCACACGCCGGCCAGCGCGTTATGTCAAGCCAACCGCGGCCTGACACCTCTCACCGGCCCTTAGATAGTTTCTGATAGCCCCTCAGCGCTAAGTTTACACTCAGCAGTATCTTGTGATGGTTTGCGCAATTCGGCGCCATCTATATTATGTAAACCTGGTAGAGGAGTCAGCATCCCATGGA
>JAYUUW010000730.1:0-6734 GCA_043754665.1 Anaerolineales bacterium
GCCCTTCGCAGAGCCGGCCGCACGTTTATCACTCCGCCGACCTACTTCTCAATCGGCACATCGACCAGGCTGCCGTACTCTGTCCACGACCCGTCGTAGTTGCGTACGTTCGGGTAGCCCAGCAGGTACTTCAGCACGAACCAGGTGTGCGCCGAGCGCTCGCCGATGCGGCAGTAAGCAATCACGTCCTTGTCGGCCGTCACGCCCTTGCCGCCGTACAGCGCCTTCAGTTCGTCCGCGCTCTTGAAGGTGCTGTCTTCGCGCACGGCCTGCGCCCACGGAATATTGACCGCGCCGGCAATGTGGCCGCCGCGCTGCGCGCCTTCCTGTGGCAGGTTTTCGGGCGCCAGCAGCTCGCCCGAAAACTCCTTCGGCGAGCGCACATCCACCAGCACCGACCCCGGCTTCTGCACCTTGTCCAGCACGTAATCGCGCAGCGCCCGGATGGCCTTGGCCGGTTCCTTCACCGTGTATGTGGTCGCGGCGTAGGCCGGCACGTCGGTGGTCAGGTCGCGGCCCTCGGCGATCCATTTCGCCCGCCCGCCGTTGATCAGCTTGACGTTTTCGTGGCCGTAGTATTTCAGCAGCCACAGCGCGAACGCCGCGAACCAGTTGTTGTTGTCGCCGTACAGCAGCACCAGCGTGTCGGCGCTGATGCCGGCCTTGCCCAGCAGCGCTTCCAACTGTTCCTTGGTCGGCACGTTGCGGCGCAGGTTGTCCTGCGTGTCCGTGCGCCAGTTCCAGCCCACCGCGCCGGTGATGTGGCCGGTCTCGTAGGCCTTGGTGTCCACGTCCACTTCCACCAGCCGGACGCTGCTGTCGTTCAGGTGCTCGGCCGCCCACTCGGTGGTTACCAGGGCGTCCGGTGTTGCGTACTGGGCTTCGTCGCTCATGCTCTTGCCTCCTTACGGGCAAACAAAAAGGCCCGGGACGAACTCCCGGGCCGCTCAAAACGGTGGTTGAAATCCCTCGTTCACACTGCGTTGTTCGCGAGGGCTGTGCCGCTTGTTTCAGCAGCGTTACGCTGCCGCGCTGCCTTCCAGCAGCGACCGCCGGCCGTGAACGGGCCTGGCGGCGGGCACAAGGCCTCGCCTCAGACACGTACACATGCAGGCGTGGAGATCAATTCGGGTCTTCATGGTCTGTTTCAACGTAGGCGGCAGTATATGAAGTTTGCCCAGCCATGTCAAGGGCAAAATCAACTGCCCAACCCGTCATGGGGCATCGCTGCCCACGCCCGCCACCCCTGGCGGGTCCTAAAAATGTATCGCGCAACACTTTGCCTTTTCCATTAACCCCTTGTATCTACAACAATTTCCTGTCACCATCATGCCATGGCCTTCACCCGCCGTTCCTCTCTCCAGGCCTGTTCGCACACCCGCTGTCTCACCGGTGCCGGTGACAGTGCCGCGACGCGGCCCGACACCCTCCCAAGGTCATGTGGTCAACGTGACAGTGCCGCGAAGCGGCCTGACACCCTCCCGATGTCATGTGCGGAATGTGTCAATGGGTTTTGGACACGGGGTGGAAGAGTTTAGTGTCACTCGACGGTGTCGGACCTCGCTGAGTGGTCGGGTTGGGGTGGATTGAGCCAGACTTCGGACGGCAAGGCGGGGGGCTGTGGATGGCCGTGAACGAAGCGCTCGGGGTGGGCGGCGTAGGCCTGGGTCAGGACGGTCTGGCGCTGCTGGTAGAGCTGGGCGGCTTGGCCGGTGTGGACGGCGGCCGGGGTCATCAGGCCTAGCGCGGTGTGGTGATGGGCCTGGTTGTACCAGGTAAAGAAGGTTTGGCCCCAGAGGCGCGCCTCTGGCAGGCTGTCAAAGTGGCCTGGGAAAGTGGGATGATATTTAGTCGTTTTGAACTGGGCTTCCGAGTAGGCGTTGTCGTCGGGCAGCCGTGGGCGAGCCAGGCTTTGCCGGATGCCCAAGTCCACCAGCAGTTGCTGCATGGATTTGGCCGTCATCGGCGCCCCGCGATCGGAATGCAGGACCAATTGATCGCGCGCGATCCCCTGGCGGACACAGGTCTGGGTAATGAGTTGCTCAGCCACGCTGGCCCGTTCCTGCTCGGCGATGGTCCAGCCGACGACGTAGCGACTAAAGAGGTCCAGCAGTACGTACAGGCAAAAATAGACGCCGGCCAGCGGCCCCAGCAATTTGGTGATATCCCAGGACCAGCCCTGGTTAGGCCCGGTGACGACCAAGGTCGGCTTGGGGCGAGCCGGGTGCCGGCGCTGGTCGCGCCGTTCCTGCACTTCCTGATGCGCCTGCAAAACCCGGTACATCGTGGGTATCGAGCACAGATACTGGCCTTCATCCAGCAGCGTGGCGTAGACTTCTCGGGGGGCCTGGTCGACAAAGCGCTCACTGTCGAGCGTGGCCCGGACAGCAGCGCGCTCCTGGGCGCTGAGCGCCCGCGGCGGGACTGGGGGCTTGCGGGCGGTGGCCGTGGGGCGCGGCTGGCGCGCGGCGTAGCGACTGCTGCGCGCCAGGCCCAGTGCTTCGCAAGCCGCCTTTACGCCCACCTGCGCGGCCAAGCTCTCCACGGCGGGTTTCACGAGTTCTCCGGCTCGTTCGCCGGCAGCGGCTCGAGCAGCTCGAACAACTTTTTTTGGGCGGCAATGATGAGCTCCGCCCGCTGCAGCTTGGTTTGCAACTGGGCGTTCTCCCGCTGGAGGCGCGCCAATTCCTGGGCCTGGGGGTCCACTTTCGGCCCCCGTGGCTGGGCCGCCAGGCCGGCCAGCGTGCCGGCCGCCCGTTGCTTGCGCCACAGCGCCACGTGCGAGGTATACAGCCCTTCGCGCCGCAGCAGCGCTCCCCGTTCGCTCGGGGTACAGGCTTCGGCCGCTTCCAGCAGCCGGAGTTTCTCGGCCGCGCTAAACTGCCGGCGCGTGGGCCGCGCCACCACTTCTTCGCTGGGGACCCCCGCGGGGGTCCCCAGCGAAGAAGTGCCATTCTTTGAAATTGTGTCGGTCATCAGCGTCTCCTGCCGCCCGTCACTAAATTATCGGCAGTCCCTGTCCAGTCCATTATAGAGACATAGGGTGTGGTCAACGTGACACCCGTGACACTCTCCCGAGGTCAGTTGGCCCAAGTGACCTCGCCCTGCGCGTCCATGCCGCGCCTCCCTTCGCACCTCAAGCCTACAGTCACCCCTTTCTCCCCGCGGGAGAAAGGGGCCGGGGGATAGAGGTCGTCCAACCGCACCGCTGCCGCCTCCGACCTGCCGACCTCCGCTCTGTGCTAAACTCCCACCCGCCCATGCCCAAGCCCTCGAAAGCACGCGCCACCGTCACCGCCGCCGCGCTGGCCCGCTACCGCGCCGGCCCCTTTCGCCTCCAACGCGGCCGCCAGCTTCGCACCCCCGACGATGCTGTGCAATACGTCGACGAGCGCGGCTTTGTGTACTTCTGGGCCATCAAAGGCGTTGATCTGCCGAGCCTGTGGACCGCCGTGGCCGGCGACCGCCCCGTCGCCGACGCCCACGACGACCCCGGCCACGTCACCTGGGGCTGGAAGGACGGCCTGCTCTCCGCGCGCCGCTGGTACTATGGCAAGCTGCTCAAGGGCAAAGCTACCATCGTCTCACTCGCGACCCTGCCGTACTTCTACGCCCTCTCCGAGAACTACGGCGACCCTGACGATTATCTGCTCGAATACGAAGCTGGCCGCCTCACCGCCGAGGCCAAAGCCATCTATGAGACCTTACTCGCCAAGGGCGCCCTCGACAGCCTCGCCCTACGCCGCGAGGCCCGCCTGCTCGGCAAGGAGAGCAACACCCGCTTCGAGCGCGGCCTGCTCGACCTCCAGCGCACCCTGCGCGTACTGCCGGTCGGCGTGGCCCAGGCCGGCCGCTGGAACTATGCCTTCATCTACGAGCTGCTCGACCGCTGGCTGCCAGACGTCCCTGCCGCCGCCCGCGCCCTCGGCCGGGGCGAAGCCCGCGCCCACCTGCTCGACTGCTACCTGCAATCCGTCGGCGCCGCCACCATGGCCAAGGCCGGCAGCCTGTTTAGCTGGCGTCCCGACGACACGCGCAAGGCCACCGAGCGCCTCTTTGAAGAAAAGCGCGCCGCTGCTGTGGCGCAGGTGGCCGGCGCGCCCGGCGACTGGCTCGTCACGGCCGAGCTGCTTCCCGGCTAGGCCGGGTGTAGGCGTCGCCTCACAGACCAAATCAGGCCGCGCCCGACACGCCAGCGGCCGACCTGCACTATACTGGCGCGCACGAACGCCTATGTGCCATCTTGCGTAGCGCAGCAACACTGAACCGCTTAAGGCCCTGGCCTCATGCTGCTCACTGACTTTGTCGGCAACCTCACCCGGCTCACCTACCTGCTCATCGCCGGCCTCACGCTGGTCGATTTCATTAAGCATCGCGACCGCACCCGGCTCGACATCGCCCTCATGCTCGGCACGTTGGCTGTCAACGTCCTTATTCAGGAGTATGAGCTGTTCGTCGGCCCGCCGCCGCCGTTCCTGACCTTCGTCAGCCAAGTGACGCTCATGGCCCAGCCGCACCTGCTGCTGCGCCTCGTGGCCCACTTCCGGCCGGTGGCGCGCCGCGTGCTGGCCTTCTCCACCGTTGCCCTCGGCCTCACCGTCGTCGTCCTGGCCGTTCCACGCCTCGTGCCGGCCGTCGCCCTACCCGTCCCGGCCATCCTGCTCCTGGTCGCCTACTTCGCCTGGGCCGAAGGCTACGCCGCCGTCGCCTTTGTGCGCGGCGCGCTCACCACGGCTGGCGTCTCGCGCTGGCGGCACGCCCTGGCCGCCCTGGGCGCGCTGCTGGTGGCCAGCGTCATCGTCGCGGCCGGGCTTCTCAATCTGGCGCCCGGCCTGCGGGCCTACAGCGACCTCGTCACCCAGTTCATGGGCTTGGTGTCCGGTCTGGCTTTCTACCTGGCCTTTGCGCCGCCGCGCGGACTGCGCCAATACTGGCAGTACGCCGAACTGCATCGCTTCCTATATCAGGCCTCCGGTCGGCCCATCCGCGACCGCGCCGGCCACATCCTGCCGTTCCTGTGTGAGACCGCCCAGCGCGCCCTCGGTGGCCGCGCCGCCGTTGCCGCCCTCGACAATGGCACCGGCCACCAGTTGGTCGTGCGGGCTGCTACCTGGCCTGCCCTGGAGGGTCAGGTACTGGAACTGACCGCAGGCCCGCTCCCCACGGCGTGGCGCGAGCGCCGCCCCGTTGTGGCCAACCAGCGCGCCGAGTTGTCGCCCGCCGGCCGGCAATTGCTCGATGCCGTCGGCGGCGACGCCCTGTGCGCCGTGCCGCTCGCCACCCCGGAGCGGGCCTGGGGTTTGCTGATTGTGCTGCTACAGCGCCGGCCGCTCTTCCCCGACGATGACTTGGAACTGCTGCGCCTCTTCGCCGAGCAGGCCGCCCTCACGCTCGACCAGAATGCCCTCCTCAACGAGCAGGCCGGCCTGATCGACCACTTGCGCGAGCAGGCGGCCCAACTGGAGGCCGCTAACCAAGAACTCGAAGCCTTCTCGTACTCGGTCTCGCACGACCTGCGCGCCCCGCTGCGGCATGTGGAGGGCTTCACCGACTTGCTGATCCGCACCAACCCCGCCGAGCCGCTGCGCGGCCAGCACCTCCAGCGCATCTCCGACGCCGCTGTGCGCATGGGCCGCCTGATCGACTCGCTGCTTACCTTCTCGCGCATGGGCCGCGCCGAGCTGCGCCGCCTGCCGGTTCAGCTCGACCGGCTCTTGGCCGAGGCCCAGCACGAGCTGGGCGCGGAGGCCGAGGGCCGCGCGGTGGAGTGGCAGCTTCACCCGCTGCCCGAAGTCGTAGGCGACCCCGACCTGCTGCGGCTGGTGTTCGTCAACCTGCTGTCAAACGCCCTCAAGTACGCGCGCGACCGCCAGCCGGCCCGCATTGAGGTCGGCCTTCTGCCCGCCGCGCCGGCCGAGGTCGTCGTCTTCGTCCGCGACAACGGCGTGGGCTTCGACATGCAATATCGTGATAAGCTCTTTGGGGTCTTTCAGCGCCTGCACCACGCCGATGAGTTTGAAGGCGTGGGCATCGGTCTGGCCAACGTCCGCCGCATCATCCATCGTCACGGCGGGCGCACTTGGGCCGAAGGCCGTCTGGACGAGGGCGCCACATTCTATTTTGCGCTGCCCGCCGCGCCCAGCCCGCCGCCGGCGGTTCCGGCCAACACTCCAGCCCTATCGCCCGGAGGCCTGTTCCCTCGTGCCTGAACTTCGCCCCATTTTGTTGGTCGACGACGACCCCAACGACGTTGAACTGGCGCTGACCGCGCTGGCGGAATATAGTCTCGCCAACCCCGTCATCGTGCTGCGCGACGGTGCCGCCGCGCTCGACTACCTCTACCAGCGCGGCCCGTCGGTCTCGCCCGAGTACCAGCCGCCCATCGTCATCCTGCTCGACCTCAAGATGCCCAAGCTCAATGGGCTGGATGTCCTGCGCCGGCTTAAATCCGATGCCGCCCTGCGGGCCATCCCCGTGGTTATGCTCACCTCCTCCCGCGAGGAGCGCGACGTGGTCGAGAGCTACCAGCTCGGCGTCAACGCCTATGTGGTCAAGCCGGTCAGTTTTCAGGAATTTGTGAACGCCATCAAGGGGTTGGGCGTCTTCTGGGCCGTCATCAATGAGCCGCCGCCCGCCGCGCGCCTGATTGTGGCCTAGTCAGCCCCGGCCAGCCGCGTGGCAAGTGTGTGTCTGTGTGAAGTTTATTGAGTTTACAATTGTGAACCCGACAGTCA
>JAYUUW010000731.1:0-1522 GCA_043754665.1 Anaerolineales bacterium
CCCGCACCCGCGCGCCGACGCCCAGGCAAGCCGCCACGGCCGCCCGCGCCGCGCCGCCCGCGCCCAAGATCAGCACGGTGCGGCGGTTCAGCTTCACATCGAAGGTGTACAAATCGGCCAGCAGCCCGGCCGCGTCGGTGTTGTGGCCCAGCAAGCGGCCCTCGTGCTTGACGATGGTGTTGACCGCGCCGATGGCCTGGGCGACGGGCGTGAGGCCGTCAAGGCAAGGCATCACGGCGGCCTTGTGCGGCACGGTGACGTTGGCCCCGGCGTAATCAGGCTCGCGCAGGCGGGCGACGGCGGCGGGCAAATACTCCGGCGCGACCGGCCAGGGCTGGTAGGTCCAGTCGGTTAGGCCCAGTTCGGCCAGCGCCGCGTTGTGCATGGCGGGCGAGACCGAGTGGCCGAGCGGATAGCCGAGCAAGGCAAGCTGCATGGCGCTGATTATACCGGCCGCAGCGACTCGAGCACGGCGAAGTAGTCAGGGAAGGTCTTGGAAACACAGGCCGGGTTGTCGATGACCACGCCCGGCGCGCGCAGACCAATGAGGGCAAAAGCCATCGCCATGCGGTGGTCGTCGTAGGTCTGCACGGTGGCAGGCTGAATGGCGGCGGCGGGGTAAATGGTCAGGCCGTCGTCGTGCTCGTCCACGGTCACGCCCAGGCGGCGCAGTTCGGTGCACGGGGCGCTGACCCGGTCGGTCTCTTTGCGGCGGGCCGAGGCGATGCCGCGAATGCGGGTGGGCGTGGCCGCGAAGGGCGCAATGGCGGCCAGCGTCTGGGCGGTATCGGGAATGTGGCGCATGTCCACGTCCACGCCCTGCAAGGCGCCGGCCGGCGGTGCGGTGACGGCCAGGCCGCCATCCACTTCCTCCACGTGGCAGCCCATTTGCGCCAGCACATCCACAAAGGCCACGTCCCCCTGCCGGGCGCGGCGGCTGAGGTTGGCCACGCGCACCGTGCCGCCGATGAGCGCCGGGGCGGCGAAGAAGTAAGAGGCGGCCGAGGCGTCGCCCTCGATCACGTACTCCGGCTGAGCCGTGTAGCGCTGCGGCGTGACGCGAAAGCGAGCGTAGCCGTCGCGCTCGACCGTGACGCCGAAGTCAGCCATGACGCCGAGCGTAAGGTCCACGTACGGCGCGGAGTTGAGCATGCCGCCGACGACCAGCTCGACCGGCGCTTGCGCGTAGGGCGCGACCAGCAACAGGCCGCTGAGAAACTGGCTGCTGACCTCGCCGCCCACGGTGGCGCGGCCCCCCCGCAAGCCGGAAGCCTGCACCCGCACCGGCGGGCAGCCGGAGGCGCTGTGGACGTGTGCGCCCAACTCGGTGAGCGCGGCCAGCAGGTCGGCCAGCGGGCGCTCGCGCATGCGGGCATTGCCATCGAGCACGTAGTCGCCGTGGCCCAGCGTGAGCAGCGCCGTGAGGAAGCGCGCCGCCGTTCCGGCATTGCCGACGAACAACTCCGCCTGCGTCGCTGGGAGCCGACCGCCCTGCCCGTCGACCACCACCGTTTGGGCGGCG
>JAYUUW010000732.1:0-5679 GCA_043754665.1 Anaerolineales bacterium
GCGTGGACGCTGGCGCGCAACCTGGCCACCGGCCTGGCCTCGCTCACCGGCGGCGCGCTGGTGCACAACTTCAGCCTGCTCGGCGCGACCGTGGGGCAGGCCTACGCCCTGGTCTTCGCGCTTGAAGCCCTCGGCTCAGTCGTCTCGCTGCTCTTCCTGGCCCGCGTCGGCGTGGAGGCCTTCCAGCGCGAAGTCGCCGGCTTCACCCAGGCCGCCGCCCAGACGATGGACTGACGGCGGCGGGGCGGGGGGAAGGCGAGGGACTCAGGGGACTCAAGGGCGGGGCCTAAAGGGTCTAGCGGGTCTAAAGGGAAAACCAGGCTGAGCGGGTCCACGGTGTGGGCCGGCTCAGCCTTTTTGTTAGGCAAGGCGTGGGCGCGCTTCAGCCTGTCAGCCACCTCCCACCTGCCTCGCGCGCATTATCGAGATTTCACCATGTAACTTGACAGTCGGCGCTGGCAGAAGCGGCCGGTTAGTCGCAGCCGTAATCATAGAGCCGCCCCCAAAAGAAGGGAAACGCAGCCCGAAGTGCTGCGTTTTTTCGCAAGGGTCAGATAGATTATCTCAAGGCCCCACTGTGCGATGAGCCGGCCCGCTGACGGTGCGTCCCTACCCTCCCAGTCGCCTCCCACGTATGCGTGGGCTCCCACCCACCTCGCGCACCTCTCCCCCTCTCGCGCGCATTAGACCGATCTCTTCCTCGTCCCGCAGCCTATTGCGCTGCTCCGGCCCGCCTGCCCTATGCGTCGCGCCATTCGCCCACGCCTAGACTTCCCCCGCCTCTCTGTGAGACAATCACGCCGGGCCGGCCCTCCATTCCCTCCCGGCCCGCCAAGGAGCCACCGTTGATCCCGCAGGATTACCACATGCACACGAATTTCTCGTGTGACTGCACCGCCAGCATGGAAGCCATGTGCCGGGGCGCCATCGCCCAGGGCATCCCCGAAATCGGCTTCACCGAACACTACGACCTCGTGCCGAGCGAGTCGCCCGAGTGCCGCGACGCGTTTCGCCTCGCGCCGTGGGCCGCCGAGCTCGACCGCTGCCGCGCCCTGTTCGCCGGCCAACTGACCATCCGCGCCGGCATCGAGTTGGGCGAACCCCACCGCTACGCCGCCGAAGCCCAGGCCCTGCTGGCCCAATACCCGTTCGACTACGCCCTCGGCTCGCTGCATTGGGCCGGCGCGCACAGCATCTTTGATGTCGCGTACTTCCAGGCCTTCCCCGCCGCCGAAGCCTACCGCCGCTACTTCGTCGAGCTCGAGCAGATGGCCCGCCTGGGCGGCTTCAACATCCTCAGCCACCTCGACGTGCCCGTGCGCGCCGCCTTCGGCGTCTACGGCGGCTACGACCCGTGCGACCACGAGCAATACATCCGCCCCGTGCTGCAAGCCTGCATCGACAACGGCCTGGCGCTCGACCTCAACACCGCCGCCCTGCGCCGCCGTGCCCAGGTGCTCTGCCCCGGCGAGACCATCCTGCGCTGGTACGTCGAGATGGGCGGCCGGCGCGTCACCCTCGGCTCCGACGCCCACCGGCCCGAGCAAGTCGGCGCGCATCTGGAAGAGGCGCAGGCCGCCGCCCGCGCCGCCGGCCTCACCCACCTCACCTTCTTC
The DNA here is from genome assembly GCA_043754665.1 of Anaerolineales bacterium. Lineage (GTDB taxonomy): Bacteria > Chloroflexota > Anaerolineae > Anaerolineales > UBA6663 > JADZEK01. The sequence goes on from JAYUUW010000732.1 coordinate 1,617, forward strand.
GCTCAGCGCCAGGCGCGGCTGGTGCCTCTGCCGGAATTCGCATGACCGTTTGCGAAGTGCGCCGCCTGGGCCGCGTGCCCTACGCCGAAGCCTGGGACCTGCAAAAGCAACTCGCCGCCCAGCGCGCCGCCGGCGAGATTCCCGACACGCTGCTGCTGCTGGAGCACCCGCACACCTACACCCTGGGCCGCGCCGGCCACGCCGAGAACCTGCTGCTCGATGAAGCCCAGCTCGCTGCGCGCGGCATTACGCTGCATTGGGTCGACCGCGGCGGCGATATCACCTACCACGGCCCCGGCCAGCTCGTCGGCTATCCCATCCTGGCGCTCGGCGCGCTGGTGGATGACGCCACCCCAACCGAACTAGGGCCGGCCGGCCGCATCCCCCAGGCCGATTACGTCGGCTTCGTGCGCCGCCTCGAGGACACCCTCATCCGCGCCATCGCCCGCTTCGGCCTGGTCACCGGGCAGGTGCAAGGCCTCACCGGCGTCTGGGTCCAGCCAGACGTGGCCTCGCGCTGCCCCAACTGCCCGCCGGCCGCCCGCCGTGCCCCCTCGAAGCTGGCCGCCATCGGCGTCAAGGTCGACGCGCGCGGCATCAGCCAGCACGGTTTCGCCCTCAACGTCAACCCCGATATGAGCTACTGGGATGGCATCATCGGCTGCGGCCTGCCCGACCACGCCAGCGTCTCCCTGGCCGACCTGCTCGACGCCGACCCGCCCCTGCCCGCCGTCATGGACGCCGTCATGGACGCCGTCGTCGCCGCCTTTGGCCGCGTCTTCGACCGCGACATGATCGCGCGCCCCCCGGAATAAAAAAACGAGCCGGAGTCGCCTCCCGCCCGTTGTATTCTCAGTGCGCTACCCGCCAGCCCCCAAGGCCGAAACCGAGCCTACGCGGCAGCCCCCTCGATGTCCTTGTCATTTCGAACCCCCGTCCGGCCATCGGACCTCTAGCACCCCTGTGGGGGGTGACGCGAAGCGTCTCCCCTTGATTCTCCTTGCCGCACCTTCAGCCGGATTCCTGCCGCCTACTCAGCTCCCTGCCGCTCCAACTGCCGCCGGATAATCTTCCGCAGCACCTTCGCCGCCGCGTCCACCGCCAAGATCGCCTCGCAGCTCGCCCGGTCCACCCTATGCCGATACAGCACCTCGTTCACAAACTGAATGCTCACACCAGCCGGGTGCCGCGCGCGCAAGACCAACTCGTCCCCGCTGTGCACCTCGCCCGCTTGCAGCACCCGCAAGTAGAACCCGCTCTTGCCCGTCGCGTGGATGATGTCCGGCGCTCCGGGGAAATCCAGCCGCCCCGCCAGCTTGAAGCACGGAATACGCGGCTGGCACACCTGCACCACCCCCGCGCCTACCGCGTAGCTATCGCCCAAATACGCCTCGGCCTCAGTCAGCCCCTCCAGCGTAAAATTCTCACTGAACGCGCTGGCCGGCGCGGGCCGCCCCAACTGCGCCGCCCAGAACCCGTAATGCTCGCTGGGGTAGGCGCACACCGCCTTATCCGGCCCGCCGTGATTTTGCCGGTCGGCCTGCGCGTCGCCGGTAAAGCCCTCCGGCCCCAGCCACGCCGCCGCCACCGCGCGCTTGTCGCCGGCGGTCGTCGTCGCGCGGCCGTGGTACACCACCGCCGCCGTCTGGCCCACGTTCAACGCGACGATGCGGATCATTCCGGCTTGCTTTGCACCACGCCTTCAATCCGGGCCAGCACTTCCGGCGTCAGCAAAGCCACCACCTCCAGCGCCTTCATATTCTCGGTCACCTGGCTCGGCCGGCTGGCCCCGGTGATCACCGTGCTCACGTTCGGGTTCGTCAGGCACCAGGCCAGCGCCATCTGCGCCAGCGTGCAGCCCAGGCCGTCGGCAATCGGCTGCAGCGCCCGCACCTTGGCGATGTTCTCCGGCTGGATCATCCGGTCCTTCAGCCAGCCATAGCCCTCCAGCGTGGCGCGGCTGTCGGCCGGGATGCCCTGGTTATACTTGCCCGACAGCAGCCCCGAGGCCAGCGGGCTGAAGATCGTCGTGCCGTAGCCCAGGTCGCGGTACAGCGGCGCATATTCCTTCTCGAAGCGCTCGCGCACCAGCAGGTTGTACTGCGGCTGCTCCATGCTCGGCGGCGTCAGGTTGTACTGGCGCGCCACCGCGTCGGCCCGCGCAATGTCGGCCGCGCTCCACTCGCTCGTGCCCCAGTAAAACGCCTTGCCCTGCTTGATGATAATGTCCATCGCCCGCACCGTCTCCTCAATCGGCGTCTCCGGGTCCGGCCGGTGGCAGAACAGCAGGTCCACGTAGTCCAACTGCAAGCGCCGCAGCGAATTGTTGAGGCCTTCCATCAGGTGCTTGTGCGACAGCCCCTGGCCGTTGGGCTTCTCCGGCCCCCAGAACAGCTTGGTCGAGATCACCAACTCCTCGCGCGGCCAGCCCATCTCCTTGAGCACGTTGCCCATCACCGTCTCGGCCTGGCCCCCGGCGTAGCCCTCGGCGTTGTCGAAAAAGTTCACGCCCGCCTCGAACGCCGCCGCCATGCAGTCGCGCGCCAGCGTGTCGGCCACCTGCTGCCCGAACGTCACCCACGCCCCAAACGATAACTCGCTGACCTTCAGCCCCGCGCGTCCTAACCGTCGATAATTCATGCCGCTCCCTGTCTTTCTGAGAAGAAATGCCCCTGCTGGGGTCGAATTATACCTGCCGGCCCCGCCCCGCGCCCGCTGGCGCGCCATTTGTCATCTGAATCCCCTCTAATCTTACCCTTCCCGCCGCGCGCCGACTGGCGTACAATTTCAGTCTGGTCCGCCGCCGGCCGCGCTGTCGGATTGGTAGCGTGTGGCGTTGGCCCGGCCGGCCCGACCGAGGAGTGTTGGCATGCCCATTACCGAACCGACCCGCGACCGCCTGATTGCGGTCGACGCGGTCGAGCTTCCCCGCCCGCAGCGCCGCCCCGACTGGCTGAAGGTGCGCGCCCCCAGCGGCGAAACCTACCAGCAGTTGCTGCACCTCATGCGCGCCAAGACCCTGCACACCGTCTGTGAAGAGGCCATGTGCCCCAACCTGGGCGAGTGCTGGGGCAGCGGCACCGCCACCTTTCTCATGATGGGCGACGTGTGCACCCGCACCTGCGCCTTCTGCGACATCAAGCACGGCCGCCCGCTGCCGCTCGATTGGGATGAGCCCAACCGCGTGGCCGACGCCATCAAGGCCATGAACCTCAAGCACGCCGTCATCACCAGTGTCAACCGCGACGAGCGGCCCGACGGCGGCGCGCCCATCTTTGCCGCCGTCATCCGCCGCGTGCGCGAAGTCCATCCCGGCTGCTCGATCGAAGTCCTCATCCCCGACTTCAAGGGCCGCCGCGAGGCGCTCCAGCTCGTCATGGCGGCCCGGCCCGAGATCCTCAACCACAACGTCGAGACGGTGCCACGCATGTTCAAGGCCGTGCAGCCGCAGGATAACTACGACTGGGCCCGCGCCACGCTCACCAACGCCAAGGCGCTCGACCCCGAGGTGCTGACCAAGAGCGGCATTATGCTCGGCCTGGGCGAGACGTTTGAAGAAGTTAAAGAGACCATGGCCGATATCCGCGCGTGGGGCGTCGATATCATCACCGTCGGCCAGTACCTCCAGCCCTCCAAGCGCCACCTGCCCATCGACCGCTACTACACGCTCGACGAGTTCGCCGAGCTGCGCCGCTATGCCAAGGACGACCTGCACTTCCCCTGGGTCGAGTGCGCGCCGCTCGTGCGCTCCTCGTACCACGCCGACCAGCAGGTGCGCGCCCTCAGCGTCGTGCACCGCCAGCTCTACGGCGACAGCGCCAACTAGCACATACGGCATTGGTGGTTCGTAGGGGCGTTCGCCAGCCCAGCGCCTTGCCTGGGCCGAACGCCCAGCGCTCGCTACCAATCGAACGCCGGCCATTCACCTGCACTCGGCTGTACGCCCTCTCCCAAGCGTTCGTTTCGGCGCAGCCTAGCGTAGGGGCGCAAGCCTGCCCCCGCGGTTTGTGCGGGGGATTTTGCGCCCAGCGTCCGCTACCAACGGATCGGCGTAAATCAATTC
>JAYUUW010000733.1:0-2141 GCA_043754665.1 Anaerolineales bacterium
GTCTGCGTCCGGCCGGGAAAGTTGCCGGCAAAGATGATCGTGGCCCCAAACTCGCCCAGCGCCCGCGCCCACGTGACCACCGCGCCCGACAGCAGGGCGGGGTAGGCCAGCGGCAGCGTCACATACCGAAACCGCTGCCAGCGGCTGGCCCCGTCGATCTCGGCGGCTTGCTCCAGTTCGCGCGAGATGCCGGCAAAGCCCAACGCCGCCGCCCGCACAAACAGCGGCGCGGCAATGAACAACTGCGCCAGCACCACCGCCGCCGTGGTAAACGACAAGCCGATGCCCGCCGCCGCCAGCCACTGCCCAATGAGCCCGCGCCGGCCAAAGGCCACCAGCAGCGCCACGCCCGCCACTGCCGGCGGCAGCACCGTGGGCAGCTCCACCAGCGTATCCACCAGCCGCCACCCCGGAAAGCGCCGCCGCGCCAGCAGGTAGGCCACCGGCGTCCCGAACCCCACCGCCAGCACCGTCGTCACCAGCGTCGTGCTCAGGCTCAGGCCAATTGCCTGCCGCACCTCCGGCTTCAGCAGCGTCGCGCCCACATCGGCTGGGGCCGCCCGCAGCAGCAGCGCCCCAATGGGGATCGCCAAAAATAGCAGCAGCGGCAGGCTCAGCACGCCCACGCGGCCTAAGCTGCGCGGCAGTTGCCCCGTCTCCGCCGCCCTATCGGCGCGTTTCTCATTTCCAATATCATTGGCCACGTCGATCATTTTACCCGCTCGCCCGCGTCCCCGTCGGCCGCCTTCCGCCGTAGAAATTGCCTCTTGCCAATCGAACATTTATTCTATACAACAATAGGCATGTGCGCCAACCACTTTTCCCACCTCCCATTCCGCCATCTCGCTGCGCGCCCCAGCGCTTTCTGCCAGCTCCCCGGTGACAAGAGTGACAAGAACTTGGATGCCAATGACAAGAATGACAAGAACCTGTGCGCCGATGACAAGAATGACAAGAACCTGTGCGCCGATGACAAGACCGACCAACCCAAAGCCTTAACCGCACGGCCCCACATGTCTCTGGCGCAGCTTGGTAGCTCCCATTACCCATTCGTGTAATTCGTGAAATTCGTGGCCAATGGTTTTCTTCTCTTATACCTTTCCACCGCCCTTATCCCTCCACCCGGTTCTTCACAATTGACCTTGACTCTCCCCGTAGAGAGGTATAGATTACCGGAAACCCCAACCAGGAAGCAAGCTGGCGTATATGTACCCGCCGCCGCTCACCACCATCTCCTCGGTCATACACGTCGCCCGTTCCTTGCCTTGGACAACGACTTGCTATTACGTTGACCCGCCCAGTTGGGGCTTTTCGCTTTTGTAATATTTCTGGCTCACACGCCTCACGTCCGTCAGCCTGGGCCGCGCCCGCGCTGCTCGTAAGGAGATCGACATGCCCGCCCGTTCCACCCAGCCCTTTCCCTATCATCCCGGCGTCTACGATGCGCAGGCCAAGCTCAAGCAGGGCCGCATTAGCCGGCGCGAGTTTTTGCGCCTCGCCACACTGCTGGGGGCCGGCGCTTCCGCCGCCTACGTGCTGGCCGCCTGCGGCGCGCCGGTGGCCAGCGCCACGCCCGCGCCCAACGGGGCCGCCATCAAGCGCGGCGGCGTCATCCGCGTGGGCACCCAGGTGCAGGCCATCGACCACCCGGCCCGCTACTCGCTCATCGGGTACGACGCCAACATCACCCGCGCCGTCAACGAGTACCTCACCGAGACCGACAAAGACAACCTCACCCACCCCTACCTGCTCGAAAGCTGGTCCGCCAGCGACGACCTCAAGACCTGGACCCTCAAGCTGCGCCCGGGCATCCGCTGGTATCAGAACGGCGCCGCCACCGACGAGTTCGTGGCCGACCACGTCCTGTTCAATTTCAGCCAGTGGCTCAACCCCGACGTCGGCTCCTCCATCAGCGCCCTGTGGGCCGGCTTCCTCACCCTTGCCAACCTCGAAGTGCCGGATCAGTACACCGTCGTGCTGCACCTCGACAACCCCAAGCTCGACGTGCCCGAGAGCCTCTTCCACTTCCCGGCTCAAATCATCCACCCCAACTTCGATGGCGACATCAGCAGCGGCCAGAACGCCGGCACCGGCCCCATGATCCTGGCCGAATACAAGGTCGGCGAGCGCGCCCGCACCGT
>JAYUUW010000734.1:0-4143 GCA_043754665.1 Anaerolineales bacterium
GGAGCAGCAAGCCTACGCCGACCTGTGGCTGAACGGCCCCAGCGGCAACACCTCCCAGCCGACCAACATCACCGCCGTGCTGGCGGGCGTGGCCACCCCTGAGCGCGCGGCCGCGATCGTGCCGCACCTGCTCTACGCGCCCGAGAACTGGATCACCACCGGCACGCCCTGGATGACGGCCTGGGCCTGTGTGCTGCTCGCGGAGCGCGGCCAGATGACGCCGGTGCTCAACACCATCCGCGACCGCTGGGGCGAAATGCTCGACCACGGCGCGACCACCACCTGGGAAATCTTCGCCGGGTTTGAGGTGATGAAGGAATGGTGGACCCGCTCGTGGTGCCACGCCTGGTCGGCCTTCCCCGGCTATGTGCTCTCGGCCCAGGTGCTGGGCGTGCGGCCCATTACGCCGGGCTACGCCCGCACGCTGATCGAGCCGCAGTTGGGCGACCTGCAATGGGCCGAGGGCCGGGTGCCCACCCCGCATGGCGTGGTGGATGTGCACGCCGAGCAGACCGCCGCGCGCCTACTGGTGCAGGTGAGCCTGCCGGCCGGCGTGGTCGGCGAAGTGCGCGTGCCAGGGCATGGCGCCGCACCCACGGTCACCGGCAGCGCGGCCGAGATCACGCACGCCGACGGCGCGTACACGGTCACCCTGCCCGCTGGGGCGCACGCCACCATCAGCGCGTAAGGAGCGTTTAGCATGCCGCTGATCGCTCAGTGGATTTGGGACGCCGGCGACCCGGCCCCGCGCAACCGGCACCAGCAATTCCGGCGCAGCTTTCAGTTGCCGTTAGCGGCTGCCGACGCTCATCTGCACCTCAGCGCCGACTCGCGCTATCTGCTGTACGTCAACGGCGCGCGGATCGGCTACGGCCCGGCGCGCAACTACCAGTTCCACTATGAGTACGACACCTACGACCTCGCGCCACACCTGCGCCCCGGCGCAAACGTCATCGCCATCGACGTGTCGCACTGGGGCGAGGCCACCTTCCATCACCGCGTCGGGCGTGGCGGCCTGATCGCCCAGCTTGACCTCAACGGCCAACCGCACCTGTGGACCGGCGCGGACTGGCTCACCAAACCCTCGGCCGCGTTCATCCAGAACACCCCGCGCATCGCCTGCCAGATGGCCTGGGAAGAACAGGTCGATGCCCGCCTGGAAGATGTGGGCTGGACCGACACCGCCTTTGACGACGCGGCCTGGGAACCGGCCACCGTTATCGGGCCGGACGGCACCGCGCCGTGGAGCGTGCTCTCGCCGCGCACCATCCCCTTCTTGACCGATGAGCCGGTGAACCCCGTGCGCGCCCACGCCGCCGGGCGCTTCCGCCGACCGGAGGTCGTGGCCGCGCTGCACGCCGGGCCGTACCTCGCGCCCGGCGACATGAGCGCCAACAAGCAACAGGCCGACGCGCTGTTCGCCACCGTGCTGCATATGCCGCAAGCCGGCGCGGTGCGGCTCAAGCACCCCACCATCGCCGGGGGCGACATGCCCACCACCTACATTGACGGCGTGCGCGTAAACTGGCTGGACGCCGACTGCGACGAGGCCGCCGAACTCACACTCGTCGCCGGCGACCACGCCCTGCTGCTCGACTGGCACGGCTACACCCACGATATGGACCTGTCCGTCACCGCCAGCGGCATGGCCGGCCTCGCCGTCACATCATTGCTGCCCGGCGAGGGCGACACCTGGGCCGTCGCCACGCTGCCCGGCCCGGCCCGCGCCGCCGCCCTGGCCGCCACCAGCGTGGCCGCCCTGCGCGACTGCGGCGCGGCGTGGCAGGCCGTGGCAGTCGAGAATACCCCGCCCGCTGACATCTATATGGACCTCACCGCCAGCGTGGTGGCCTGCCACCGGCCCACGTCTTTGCCCGTGGGTAGCACTGTTGGGGTGCAGCCGGAGCACCGGGCTGTGCGCCTACCGCTGCGCGTGCCGCCAGTGCCGGACGGCGAAGCGCAGCGCTATCTCATCGACTTCGGCCGCCTGCTCATGGGCTGGCTGGAGATCGAAGTGGAAGCGCCGGCCGGCACCACCTTCGATCTGCTGGCTTACGAGGCCGTGCAAGAGGGCCGCCCGCAAATCACCACCTTCATCAACAACACCCTGCGCTACGTGTGCCGCGCGGGACGGCAGACTTTCACGTCCACGCTCCGGCGCGGCTGCCGCTACCTGATCGTGGCCGTGCATGGCAACGCCGGCGAGGCGCTGCTGCACCGCGCCACCGTGCGCCTGTCCACCTACCCCTGGGACATTCAGGGCGCGTTTCGCTCGTCCGACGCGCGCCTGAACCAGGTGTGGGAGATGTGCGCCTACACCATGCGGCTGTGCAGTGAAGACACCTTCACCGACAACCCGACCTACGAGCAGACCTTCTGGATCGGCGACGCCTGCTACACCGATGTCATCACGCATCAGGTGGTGCATGGCGACCCGCGCCTCACGCGCCGCTGCCTGCTGCTGGTGGCCGACTCGCTCCAGCGCGTGCCGATTGGCAACAAGATCGTCCCCGGCGACTGGGAGAACGAGCGCCTGCCCAACTGGGCCTGGCTGTGGGCCATGGGCTGCGGCGCGTTCTACCAACTGACCGGCGACACAGCCTTTGCCGCCGCCGTCTACCCGGCGCTGGCCCAGCAGGCGCAGATGATCGCAACCCACCGCAACGCGGCCGGCATGCTCGACCTGCAAGGCTATTGGCACCTGATGGATTGGGCCCGCATTCCCGACAGCCCCGAGCTGGTGCTGACGCACGAAAGCTGCCTGGCCGTGGCGGCGCTGCGGGCCACCGCCGCCCTGGGCCGCGTGGCCGGGCAGATGGCCGGGGCCGACCACTGGACCCAGATCGCCGACGAACTCGCCGCCGCCATCAACGCGGCCTGCTGGCGCGAGGACCGACAGGCCTATGCCGACCTGTGGGATAACGGCCCCAGCGGCAACACCTCCCAGCCGACCAACATTGCGGCCGTGCTCAGCGGCGTGGCGACGCCCGAACGCGCCGCCGCCGTGCTGCCCCATCTGCTCTACGCGCCCGACGATTGGATTCCCAACGGCTCGCCCTGGTCGGTGTCGCTGGGCGGCATGCTGCTGGCCGAGCGCGGCCAGGTGACGCCCATGCTCGACGCCTTCCGCGACCGCTGGGGCGATATGCTCGACAAGGGCGCGACCGCCGCCTGGGAAATCTTTAGCGGCTTTGAGCCCATGAAGGACTGGTGGACCCGCTCGTGGGCGCAGGGCTGGTCGGCCTTCCCCAGCTACTTGCTGGCCGCCTATGTGCTGGGCGTGCGCCCGCTGGAGCCCGGCTACGCCCGCGCGCTCATCGCCCCGCAGTTGGGCGACCTGCAATGGGCCGAGGGCCGCGTGCCGACGCCCCACGGCGTCATCACCGTGCGCGCCGAGCGGGCCGGGGCGGGCCTGCGCGTGGTGCTAACGCTGCCCGCCGGGGTCGTGGGCGACGTGCGCCTGCCCATGCACCGCACCGCCCCGGTCATCACCGGCAGCCCAGCCGAAGTGCAGTCCGTCGGCGCGGAATTCAGCATTACGCTGCCGGCCGGCGCGCACGCGACCATCAGCGCCTAAGACCAAGCCCACCATGATCGTAGGGCCGTTCGCAAGAACGGCCGCCGCTCGCTACCAACCAAACCCGACGACCCAACCAAGAACCGGTTGGCCGGGTTGTCCAACCACAACAGGAGACACATCATGAAGATTACGGCCGTGAAAACCGTCGTCGTGAACGCCGAGATGCGCAACTGGGTGTTCGTGAAGATCGAAACCGACCAGCCCGGCCTGTACGGCTGGGGCGAGGCCTCGCTCGAATGGAAGACCCGCGCCGTCGTCGGGGCGGTGGAAGACTTCGCCATCATGCTGCTGGGCGAAGACCCCCTGCGCATCGAGCACCTGTGGCAGATGCTCTACAAGCACTCCTTCTGGCGCGTGGGCGCGATTGGCATGTCGGCCATCTCCGGCATCGAGCAGGCCCTGTGGGATATCAAGGGCAAGGCCCTCGGCGTGCCGGTGTTCGAGCTGCTGGGCGGGCGCGTGCGCGACCGCGTGCGCATGTACACCCACCTGGGCGGCGGCGACATGCGCGCCGTCTACGACACCCACCACAGCGCCGACCCGCGCCAGTTCGCCGACAAGGC
>JAYUUW010000735.1:0-2686 GCA_043754665.1 Anaerolineales bacterium
CGGCCACGTGTTTCTCGGCACGACCTATGGCCGCTTCGTGGCGCTCGCCGCCGTGACCGGCGCGGTGGAATGGTTCGCGCTCAACAACAGCCACCCCAGCACCATCGGCCAAGACACGATCCCGCCGATGGAGACCGCGCCGCTGGTGCAGGGCGGTATGATCTATCTGGTGCTGCAAGACGCGCTGGTGGCGCTGCAAGCGGGGCCGTAGCGGGGCGGAGGCGGTCGGATGTTACCGGACAACTGGTTCACGCTGGTAGAGATCGTGCTGCGCACCGTGGCGGTGTACGGCGTCATCCTGATCGGCCTGCGCCTGATGGGCAAGCGCGAGATCGGCCAGATGGCGCCGTTTGATTTGGTGGTGCTGCTGCTGATTGCCAACGCGGTGCAGAACGCCATGGTCGGCCCCGACACGAGCCTGGTGGGCGGAGTGCTGGCGGCGGTGGTGCTGCTGGGGCTAGACCGGCTGATCACGACGCTCACGGGCGGCTCGCCGCGCCTGCGCCGCCTGGTGGAAGGCTCGCCCACGCTGTTGGTGCTGCACGGCAAGACGCTGCCGGATAACATGCGCCGCGAGGGGGTCGAAGCGCCCGAGTTGATGACGGCCCTGCGCGAGCATGGCGTGGCCGTGATCAGTGAGGTGGAAATGGCGGTGCTGGAGATTGACGGCTCGATCAGCGTGGTGCCGGTGGGCAAGCCCGCCCAACATGGCAAGAAGCGTAAGTAAGCGCCGGTCTACGCCGCCGTGTTGCCGCCATCTACGGCCAGCGTGGTGCCGCCTCGCGTAGGGCCGTTCGCCTGTCCCGAACGCTCTTGTCGGGGCGAGAACGGCCGCCGCCCGCTATTAATCGAACCGCATAGTTTAATACGGCGCCGGCCTACGCCGCCGTGTTGCCGCCATCTACGGCCAGCGTGGTGCCGGTGATGAAGCTGGCGTCGTCGCTGGCGAGGAACAGCACCGCGCGGGCGATCTCGTCCACGTGGCCCACGCGCCCCAGCGGCAGGGCCGCGCCCATGGCCGCCAGCATGGCCGCGGTGGGGGCGTTGGCGGCGTTGCGGCTGTAGCCCTCGGCCAGCCAGCGTTCGACCAGCGTGTCGCCGGGGCAGACGGCGTTGATGCGAATGCCCTCGCGGGCGTGGTCGAGCGCCATGGCCTTGGTCATCTGGATGACCGCGCCCTTGGCGGTGCAGTAGGCCACCGCGCCGCGCCCGCCCACCAAGCCCCAATCAGACGCATTGTTGACGATGGCCCCGCCGCCCTGCGCGCGCATGGGCGGCAGGACGAGGCGGCTCATGCGCCACACGCCGGTCACGTTCACCAACAGGCTTTCGGCCCAATCGGCCTCGCGGGTGGCTTCGGCCAGCCCCATGTGAATCGTCGCGGCGTTGTTGAAGAGGATATCCAGCCGGCCAAACGCGGCCAGCGTGGCGGCCACGGCGCGCTCGCAGTCGGCCAATTGGGCGTGGTCGGCGGGAATGTACAGCACCGCGCCGCCGGCGGCCTCAGCGCTGGGCGCGAGCGCGGCGGCCAGCGCCTGCCCCAACGCCTGCCGCCGCCCGGTGAAGGCCACCCGCGCGCCCTCGGCCGCGAACAGCCGCACCGTGGCCGCGCCGATGCCCGACGTGCCGCCTGTGATGAGCGCTGTCTTGCCGGCTAAACGCATGGGCCTCTCCTCTATGGGCGGTTGTCATTGACGCGGTCGAACAGCGTCTCATCGCTGAGGAAGTCGTCGGGCGGGTCGCACTGACCGGAGTAGGTTTCAATGCAGGTCTTGCGCCACACGCTGCCGCGCGTGTTGGTGGCGTAGTAGGCGGTCTCGTCGCCGCGGATGAGGATGGCCCAGGCCGAGCCGGCGTAGTCAGGGTCGGCGTAGACGGCGCGGAAGTAGCTGTTGCCGGCCGGGCCGGGCGTGAAGCGCTGCGCCAGCACCCAATGCTGGCCGCCGTCGTCGCTCAGGTAGAGCGCGGGCGTCACTTCGGTCCAGCCGCACATGAGGCAACTCAGGCGGCTGTGCCCGGCCAGCACCAGGCCCAGGTACAGCCGGCCCGGCTCGCGGTCCACGGCGATGTAGCCGTCGCGCCGCAGCAGCGGCAGCCCGCGCGTGGTGATGGTGGTCCAGGTGCGGCCGTTGTCGAAGCTGTGCCACACCTGCCCGCAGGCGAACAAATATTTTTCTTGTTGATTGAGCCACGACGGCGCGGCCTGCGCGGCGTAGGCGTCGCGGTCGCAGCGGGTGGCCAGCCAACCGGCGCCGCCCGCCAGCGCGCACACGGCCACCAGGGCAGTCAGCGTGATCAGCAGCAGGGGGCGGCGAGGCGGCATGGGGTGGGGGGCGGCGGCGGCGCAGGAGGGGCGGGTGGGTCAGACCTCATCCCCGGCCCTTCCCCTGAAAGGGGGAAGGGTGACTTTTGGATGAGGGTTGGGTGATTCGGAATTCGCTTAGAGGGCATGGCGACAGGCGGTTGCAATGGTGGCCAGCACGGCATCGATGTGGTTGAGAACTTCATCGTTGGTGATGTGTAGACTGAAGAAGCCATGGGCCTGAAAAATGGCATCACGCTCAGCGTCGGCGGCAGCCAACTCTTGATGAATCTCACCATCCACATTTACGATGACGGCGGCGGCGTGACAGTAGAAATCCACGATGAAGCCGGCAATCACTTGCTGCCGCCGAAAGTGTAGTCC
>JAYUUW010000736.1:0-3886 GCA_043754665.1 Anaerolineales bacterium
GGCCCCGCCGGCCCGAAGTACTGCATTTTTCGTCTCTTGGGGATATAGGGTCAGATACGTCGTCTCAAGGCCCCACCGTGCGATGAGCCGGCCCGCTGACGGTGTGGCGCTCGCCTTGGCGTCCGTCAACAACAACAAGTGCCCAGTTCTCGCCTGACAAATCAATCCGCCGCCTTCTCCTCAAACAGCGTAATCTGCATCCCGTCGGGGTCTTGCACGCGCGCGTTGCGGTCGCCCCACGGCGTGACCACTGCCGCATGCACCAGCGTCGCGCCGTGCGCCGCCAACCGCGCCAGGGCCGCGTCGAGGTCGGGCACTTGCAGCGCCAGGCGCACCGGCCCGCTCACCCGCCGGCCCACCTCAATCCCATCCACCGTGTCGGCCTGCTGTTCATCAAATAGCTCCAGCGTGCCGCGCCCCAGCGGCAGCAGCACCGCCTTGCCCTGCTCGTTGGTCCAAATCGCCTCCGGCGTCACGCCCAGCGCGTCACAATAAAAGCGCATCAGGCGCTCATGGTCGGCGGTGGTCAGCGCCACGCGCAGTTGCAAGATGGGTGCGGTCATCGTCAACGCTCCTTCAGCATTAATGGCGGGTTGGTTGTCGCTCGAGCCCCTATGCTATCATGGTCTGTTGTAGCCTCACCTGGCCCAGGAGCCGCGCTGCCGTGACCCCCACCCCCTTCTCCAACAACGCCGATCCCGCCCCGCTGGTGGGCGTCATCATGGGCAGCCAGTCCGACTGGGAGACCATGCAGCACGCCGCGTTGACGCTCCAGCGCTTCGCTGTGCCGCATGAGTGCCACATCATCTCGGCCCACCGCACGCCCGCGCTCCTGGCCGAGTATGCCGCCGCCGCCGAGGGGCGCGGGCTGGCCGTGCTCATTGCCGGGGCAGGGGGCGCGGCGCACTTGCCCGGCATGGTGGCGGCGCAGACCCTGCTGCCGGTGCTGGGCGTGCCGGTCGAGAGCCACGCCCTCAAGGGGCTCGATTCGCTGCTCTCGATTGTGCAGATGCCTGGCGGCATCCCGGTGGGCACGCTCGCCATCGGCAAGGCGGGGGCCATCAACGCCGCGCTGCTGGCTGTCGCCATCCTCGCCCTCACCCGGCCCGCGCTGCGCGCGCAGTTGGCCGCCTTCCGCGCCGAGCAGACCGCCGCCGTGCGCGCCACCTCCCTGCCAGATTTGCCCTAGCCCCATGCTGCTCCCCGGCGGAACCATCGGCATCCTCGGCAGCGGCCAGTTGGGCCGCATGCTGGCGTTAGAGGCGCGGCGGCTGGGCTACCGCGTGCATGTGCTCTCGCCCGAAGCCGACTCGCCCACCGGCCAGATCGCCGACCGCGCCGTGGTGGCCGACTACGCCGACCTGGACGCGGTGGCCGACTTTGCGCGGCAGGTGGGCGTGGTGACGTTCGAGTTCGAGAATGTGCCCGCCGCCACGGCCGCCGCCGCCGCCGCGCATGCCCCGGTGCGGCCCAGCGGCGCGGTGCTGCACACCACCCAGCACCGCCGCCGCGAGAAAGACTTTTTGGCCGCCGCCGGCCTGCCCGTCACCGCCTTCCGCCCGGTGGACAGCCTGGCCGATTTGGAAGCGGGCCTCGCGCAACTCGGCTGCCCCGCCGTGCTTAAGACCGCCGGCTTCGGATATGACGGCAAGGGCCAGGTGCGCCTCGACACGCCCGCCGAGGCCGCCGCCGCGTGGGCGGCCATGGGCGGCCAGCCCGCCATTCTCGAGGCCTGGGTGGCGTTCGAGCGCGAGCTGTCGGTGGTGGCCGCGCGCGGGCACGACGGCGCGTTCAGCCACTTTGGCGTGGTCGAGAACGTGCATGTGCATCACATTCTCGATGTCACGGTCGCGCCCGCGCCGGTGCTGCCCGCCGTGGCGCAGGAGGCCATCGCCATCGCCCGCGCCGTGCTGGAGAAGCTCGATGTGGTCGGCGTGCTGTGCGTGGAGTTCTTCCTCGCGCCGGGCGGCCGGCTGCTGGTGAACGAGCTTGCGCCCCGGCCGCACAACTCCGGCCACTTCACGCTCGACGCCTGCGCCACCAGCCAGTTTGAGCAGCAGTTGCGCGCCGTGTGCGGCCTGCCACTGGGGGCGCCGGACCAGCGCCAGCCCGCCGCCATGGTGCAGTTGCTCGGCGATCTGTGGGCGGGCGATCAGCCTGGCGGCGAACCGCACTGGGCCGCCGCGCTGGCATTGCCCGGCGTGCGCCTGCACCTCTACGGCAAGCGCCAGGCCCGCCCCGGCCGCAAAATGGGCCACCTCACCGTGCTCGCCGCCACCGCCGACGAAGCCCGCACACGCGCCATCGCCGCCCGCGCCGCGCTGACGGCTGATCGCTAGAATCGAAAACGCACATGCCTGACTTAACCATCACTGCCCTCACCCACGCCGGCGAAGGCGTCGGCCGGATTGACGACCGCGCTGTGTTCGTGCCGTTCGCGCTGCCCGGCGAGACCGTGCGCGTGGAATTGCTCGAAGTCAAAAAGAACTTTGCGCGCGGCAAGCTGCGCGAGGTGCTCACTGCTGCGCCCGAGCGTGTGGCCCCGCGCTGCCCGCATCACTTTGCGCTCACCCCGCCCGCCGGCCCCGGCCCTGCCGAGCGCGGCCCGGCCTGCGGCGGCTGCCAGTTGCAGCATTTGAGCTACGCCGCGCAGTTGGCCTTCAAGCAGCAGATCGTGCGCGAGCAGTTGCAGCGCATCGGCGGCTTTGCCGAAGGCGCGGTGGACGTGCGCCCCACGCTGCCGTCGCCCAGCCCCTACTACTACCGCAACCACGCCCAGTTCGCGCTCACGCCCGAGGGGCAGTTGGGCCTCATGGCCGCCGCCTCACACCTGGTCATCCCCATCCGCGAGTGCCATCAGATCGAGCCGGCGCTGGGCGCGCTCTTCCCGCACATCGCGCTCGACGCGGCCGAGCTGCCGCAGATGGACCGCCTGACGCTGCGGGCCGGCGCGGAAGGCGAGGCGCTGGTGGTGTTCGAAGGCGCGCCCGAAGCGCCCGAGGTGGAGCTAGACCTGCCCATCTCGGTGGCGGCGCTGCGGGCCGACGGCACGGCCCTCACGCTGGCCGGGCACGACTACCTGCTCATGGCGGTGCGCGGCCGGCCGTTCCGCGTCTCCGCGGGCGCATTCTTCCAGGTGAACACCGCCCAGGCCGAGGCGCTCGTGGGGCTGGTGCTCGAGGCGCTGCCCCTCACCGGCGGCGAGACCGTGCTCGACCTGTACTCCGGCGTCGGGCTGTTCTCAGCCTTCATCGCGCCGCTGGCCGGCAGTGTGATCGGCATTGAGGCCTACCCCACCGCCGTGGCCGACGCCGCCGTGAACCTGGATGAGTTCGACAATGTGGAAATTTACGAGGCCTCGGTGGAGCACACGCTGCCCGCCCTGCAAGGCCCGTTCGACGCCGCTGTGCTCGACCCGCCCCGCGCCGGCTGCGCCCCGGCCGCGCTTGACGCCCTCCTGGCCGCCCAGGTGGCCCGAATTGTGTACGTCTCTTGTGACGCCGCCACGCTGGCCCGCGACCTCAAGCGCCTCGTGGCCGGCGGCTACCGCCTTGAGTCCGTGCAGCCGGTCGACATGTTCCCGCAGACCCACCACGTGGAAGTCGTCGCGGTGCTGACTTACCCGGCGGCCGGCAATTGAAGTCTATGGTTCCCTTGTCAATTCGAAGCGACGATAGCGCCGTGCGCCAGCCCCCTCGGCTCAAACAGCCGTCGGCCGTCGCCCTTCAGTCAGATTTGTCATTTCGAGCCCCCCTTTCGGCTGTTCGATCTGGCCTAACTTTTGTGGGGGGAGAGAAATCCGCAAGGCGGTTTACCGCTGCCAAGTTTCTGAGCAACCAGCCTCAGGTCGCCAGTCCTGGCGCTGCCTCCGCGCCGGTGACGCGAA
>JAYUUW010000737.1:0-14071 GCA_043754665.1 Anaerolineales bacterium
AGCCGGAGGACGTCGGCTGATCCGTAGGCGGTGTAGGTAATGGCTTGCATGCGGGTGACTCCTCAACGTAGGCGGGCGGGTCGGGTGCGACGCAATTGACTGAGAGCAAGGGCAGGCCCAGATCGCGCACCTGTTTGAGCAGCCCATGCAGCGCGGCCTGGTCGACCACCGGGCCGGCCAGGCGCGTGACGCCCTCGGCTTCTTGGGTGACGGTCAGGCCCCCAAACCACGCGCTCCACGGCCACTCTAAATGGCCGGCGACGCGGATGTGATAGTGCTGGGGCGGCGCTCCAGCGGCGGCGGGGATGGGCGGATTGGGCATGGCGCAGTGTCGGCCGGCGCGGGCGGGTTACCCCGGCCGCCGCCGCAAACTCTCAGTGCCAACAGCATAGCCGCAAGGCGGCCCGGCTTGTAGCTACTAAAGTAGGGTGCGGCGTAGGGCGGCGGGCGCGCGGCTACAACAGGCCCAGCGCGCGGGCGCGGGCCACCGCCTCGGTGCGCCGTTGGACCTGGAGTTTGTCGAAGATGGTCTGGTTGTAGCCCTTGACGGTGCTCACCGCGAGGAACAGCCGCGCGCTGATCTCGTGATTGGAGAGGCCTTGCGCGATCAACTGCAGCACTTCCAACTCGCGCGGGGTCAGCGGTTCGCGGAGGGCGGTCGCGGCGGCTGGCGCCGCTGGCGCACGCCCGGCCTCGGCTTCCAGCGCGGCCCGCAGCCGGGCCACATAGTCGGGCCGCAGCCCGCGCGCGGCGGCGGCGGCCAGCAGGCTCGCCAGCGGCGGCCCCTCGTCCACAAACAGGCGAATGAAGCCGCCCGGCTCGGCCAGCGCCAGTGCCTCGCCCAGCCGCTGCAGGGCCGCGCCCGCCTGGCCGTCGGCCTGGAGCGCGACCGCCAGCAGCACCAGCCCGTGCAGGCGGTCATCCTGCCAGTCGTTAATTTCCGCCCGCCGCTGGTGGCGCTCCAGCGTGGCCAGCGCGGCGGCCGGATCGCCCTGCGCCAACTGCACCCGCGCCTGGCTCAGCGGCAGATCGTGCGCGTGCGCCGCCTGGGCCGCCGCCGCACGCTGGCCCTGCCGCAGCAGGGTGAGCGTTTGGGCCGCCGCCACCTCCGGCAGCCGCAGTACCCACTGGTGCTCGCGCGCCGTCTGGGCCGCCTGGGCCAACTGTGCGGCCGCGCCGGCCAGGTCGCCGTGGGCGAGCTGCAAGCGGGCCAAGAAGACCTCGCAGATCACATAGCGGTCGATCACGCGGTCATACTGGCGGGCCAGGGCCAGGGCCAGGCGGGCATGCCGTTCGGCGGCGGCCAGGTCGTTCCACTGGTAGTAGATCTGGGCCAGGCCCAAATGCACCGTGTGGATGATCTGCTGCGGCTGATCGCCCACCCAGCCCAGCACCCGCTGGTAGGTCTCGGCCGCCGCCGGAAGCTGGTTGTCGCCTTCCTGCGCATTGCCCAGGCCGATGGTCGCCAGGATGGTGGTGAACAGATCGCCAGACGCCTGGCTGAGCCTAATGGCCTCGGTGAGGGCCGCGCGGGCGGCGGCGCGCTCCTTCTGGTACAGGTGGGCAAACCCCAGCGTCCAGTAGGCGTTGGCGCGCGCCGACTGGTACTGCGGGTCGAGGAAGTCCAGGGAGCGGCGCGACTGGGCCAGCATTTCGGCGGCTTGGTAGCGGGTGAGGGCCAGCACCGCGCGCGCGCCGGCGATGCGCCCGATGAGGCGTCGGGCGTCGGCGTCGGGCGGGCCAGCGGGCAGGGCGGCTTCGGCCGCGTCGAGCTTCTCGGCCACGCCGGTGGTCTGCCCGCTCACCAGCAAGATCGAGGCGTAGCGCCACCACAGCGCGGGGCGGGCATTCAGTTCCGCCGGCGGCAGCCCCGCCAGCCAGTGCAGGATGGCCGTCACCGCGCCCGGCAAGTGCAGCGGCAGGCCGGGGCCTTCGACCAGCCGCTCGGCGCGCTCAATGTCGGGCGCCGCCGCCGCGTGATGAAAGGCCTCCAGCGCCAGGCCGTGGTCTTCGTACCATTGGCTGGCGCGCATGTGCAGTTCGGCCAGGCTGGGCGCGCCCGCACCGGCGGCGGCCAGGAAGCGCTGCCGCAGCAGATCGGCAAACAGGTGATGATAGCGATACCACCGGCGCTCGTGGTCGAGCGGGACGATGAAGAGATTGGCGCGTTCGAGCTGTTCGAGCGTAGCCTGGCCGGAACCGGCTGGGGCCAGCAGCACCGCCTCGCACAGCGGGCCGCACAGCCGGTCGAGTAGGGCGGTGCGCAGCAAAAAGGTCTGGAGCGCGGCTGGCTGTTGGTGCAGCACCTCCTCCACCAGATAGTCCATGATGTAGCGATGGCTGCCGCTGAAGGTGTGGATGAAGCGGGCGGCGTCGGCGGGGTCGGGCCCGGCCAGCGGCCCGCGCAGGGCCAGCGCGGCGAGTTGCAGGCCGGCCACCCAGCCTTCGGTGCGGGCTTCCAGGGCCGCCACGTCGTCGGCGGTGAGCGCCAGGCCCATGACCTGGTTGAGGAAGCCGGCGGCCTCGGCCAGCGTGAAGCGTAAGTCGGCGGCGCGCAGTTCGGTGAGGGTGCCGCCGGCGCGCCAGCGGGCCAGCGCCAGCGCCGGGTCTTGCCGCGTGGCGATGACCAGGTGCAGGGCCGGCGGCAGGTGGTCGAGCAGAAAGCCCACCGCCTGCTCCACGGCCGGGGCCTCCAGCAGGTGGTAGTCGTCCAGCACCAACACGCTCGCGGCCGGCAGGGCGTGCAGGTCATGGAGCAGCAGCGTCAGCAGGGCCTCGGTGGGCGGCGGCTGCGGCGATTGGAGCGCCCCCACCACCCCCGCGCCCACCGCCGGGTGCAGGGTTTGCAGGGCAGCGACCAGGTACACCAGCAAGCGGGCCGGGTCGTTGTCGCCCGCGTCGAGCGACAGCCACGCCACCGGCCGCGCGGCCTCGGCCAGCCAGGCGCTGACCAGCGTGGTCTTGCCAAACCCGGCCGGCGCCGAAATCAGCGTCACGCCCGGCGCGTGCGCCAGCCCGGCCTGCAACCGCGCAATCAGGTGCGGGCGCAGCACCGACTGGGGCCGGGGCGGCGGCCGGTAGAGTTTGGTGGCCAGCAGGGGCGGCGACATCGTTGAATTATAGTGCCGACTAAACGAGCGCCCGTGGCCTCCTCTTTTTTCGCTCGCGCTTCTGCCGAAAAGTGATACCATCCCCTAATCGCGAAGCGGTGCTGGCGGCCGGACCAATCTGGGCCTAACAGGAGACCCCCTATGCCGAATACACAATTGCAAAAAGCCGAACGTTTTCAGGCGCTGCACGCCGGGCCAGGCACGTTCCTGATCGCCAACCCGTACGACGTGGGCTCGGCCCGCCTGCTGACCGCGCTGGGCTTCGTCGCGCTGGCCACCTCCAGCGGGGCCTCGGCCAATGTGCTCGGCAAGCGCGATGGGCAGGTGACGCGCGACGAAGCGCTGGCCCACGCCCAGGCCATCGTCGCCGCCACCGACCTGCCCGTCTCGGCCGACCTGGAAAAGTGCTTTGCCGATGACCCGGCCGGCGTGGCCGAGACCATTCGCCTGGCGGCGGCGGCCGGGCTGGCGGGCGGCTCCATCGAAGACGCCACCGGCAACCCGGCCCGCCCGCTGTTCACGCTCGACGAGGCCGCCGAGCGCGTGGCCGCCGCCGTTAAAGCGGCGCGGGCGCTGCCGTTTCCCTTCACGCTCACCGCCCGCACCGAGAACTACTTGAACGGCCAGCCCGATCTGGCCGACACCATCCGCCGCCTGCAAGCCTTCGAGCAGGCCGGCGCCGATGTGCTGTTCGCCCCCGGCCTGCCCGACCTGGCCGCCGTGCGGGCGGTGGTCGCCGCCGTCTCCAAGCCGGTCAACTTTGTAGCCTCCATGCCCGGTCGGGCCTTCAGCGTGGCCGAGTTGGCCGCCGCGGGGGTGCGCCGCATCAGCGTGGGCGCGGCGTTCTACCGCGCGGCCGTGGGCGGGCTGCTGGCCGCCGCGCGCGAGGTGCAAGCCGGCACATTCGGCTACCTCGCCACCGCCACGCCCACGCCGGAGATCAACCGGCTCATGGGCAACGGCTAAGGCGGCGGCCCGCCTTAACACAAAAGGCCGGAGCATAACGCTCCGGCCTCTGCCATTGCTTCAAGATGCAGGCCGCAACGGCTGTTGCTCGCAGACCTCGATTAACTCCCATGGAATCACAACCCCTTCCCCCAGCCGCGTGGCCTTCACGTTCGGCAGGACATGGCCGCCCTGATAGGCGCTCAGGGGCACGTACGAGTTGGCTTCAGCGACCGTGACTTCTGCGCCGGTGCGGCAGTCATAGCCGAGGTTGAGCGCCGAGCGGCCATACTCATCCGCATACTTACAGTCGAAGTTGTGCGCCATCTCAGCCACGTATACGCCGGGGAAGTCCGGCGGCAGCGTAATCCGCAGCAGGTAATCGCCGACATGCCGGCGCAGCATGCGCAGGCCGAAATCGCCGAAATACTGGCTGTGCTCCAGCCAGGCCGGCGCGGGTTGTAACAAGCCCTCGACCAGATAACGGTCGGCCAGCTCCGGGATATGTTCGGCGGCGACGACCCGCAAACGGGCATACAGCCCGCCCCCGGCTTCGATGTGGGCGAGCCGCTCTGGCCGGGTGTAATGATAGAAAACCAACCCGCCGGCGGCCGTTCGTTCGACCGGCGCGGGGTCGGGCGCGTACCCCACTGCCCCGAGCAACGCGCCGCGCTGGTGCAGGAAGCGCTCACACGGCCGGCTAGCCATCGGGCTGCTTAGTTGCGCACGTCCAGCGTCACCTGTTCGCCCAGGCTGCCAGCCAACAGCACCGGCTCGCCGCCCAGCGTCTGCCGGTAGAGCGACCAGGTCTCGCTCGTGCCGAACTTGGCCAGGAAGACCATGGTCGTGCCGTTCTCCCACTCGAGCGTGCGCAGGTACGCCAGCCCATTGGCAAAGGTCTGCACCGACTCGGCGGCGGTGCCGGTCACGTAGCCTTGCCCCGGTGCGCCTAGCGGTGTCACGGCGTAGGCAAAGTAGGTCGAGTCCGGCGACCAGTACCCGCCGTTCAGGTACAGCGTTGGCCCCATGCTGCGGTCGCCCACGCTGCCGTCGGCCAGGAACTCCAGTTGGTGCAGGATGTCGCCGGTGCCGTCGGGCAGGCCGACGGAGTAGAAGGCAAACCGGCCGTTGGGCGCATATTGCGGCGGGGTGACCATGCCGCCAAAGACGATGTTGGCCGGCTGGCTGGTCAGCGGCGTCACAATCCCGTCGACGCCGATGCGGTAGAAGTCGGCGCGCGCGTCGGACGCCATGGGGTCGGCCGAGGGGATGGTTACGTTGAAGAAGGTGCCGTCGGCCGCCCACTGCGCGAAGGGCTTGTAAGCATACTCGCTGTAGGTGAGGATGGCCGGGAAGCTGATGATGTTCTGGCGGTAGTTGCTGCCGTCGGCGTTCACCAGGTCCATGCCCGTCGGCCGCGACACGGCGACGGTCTGCCCGTCGGGCGAGACGTAGAAAGCGCCCGCCGCCCCGGCCGGCAGCACCGGCGTGATGGCATTGGTATCCACGTTCACGGTCCACAGGTCGGCGTTGATGTACTCGCCCGGCCCAAACGGCCCGCCGACCGGCATGTAGCGCGTGTCGAACACCAGCGTGTGCGTGCCGGCCAGCCACTCAAAGCTCTTGGGCGAGTTGATGGTCGTGCCGTCGCCGCTGGGCAGGGCGTCTTGCCCCACCAACAGGCGCGCGTCGCCGCCGGCCGCGCTCACCACCCACAACTGGTTAATGCCGGGTGTGGTCACCAGTTGAAACACAATCAGCGTGCCGTCGGGCGAGATGCGCGGGTCGTAGGGCTGGTTGCCGGTCGCCAGCACCTGCGGCGCGCCCTCGGCGTTCAGGCAGTACACGTTGCCGTTGTGCACCGGCGCGGCCGGGTCGGGCAAGAGGGTGAAGTCGGCATAGGCCACGGCGCAGGTCGGCCCCGCGGGCATGGCGGTCGCGGGCGGTTCGGCGGTGGGGCCTTCGGGCGTGGGACCTTCCGGCGTGTCGGCCGGTGCGCCCTCTGGCGTGGCCGAGGGCGCGCCCTCCACCGTCGGCGCGGCGGTGGGCGCGTCAGCGGTCACCACCAGCGCGGTGGCGGTCTCGGCCGCCGCCGTCGACACGTTGCTGACGATCTCGGTCGGCTGGTCAGGGCCGCCGCCGAGGGTGGTGCAGGCCATGGCCGCCAGGGCCAGCGCCGCGATGGGCAGGAGGGACAGATAACGACGCAGCATTCGACGACTCCCTTTCATTTCACACGCAATACCAGGCGGCCCCCAGACAGGCGGCGGGATTATAGCATGAGGGGGCGGGGGAGTCGGAGGGGTATAAAGGGCCAAAGGGGCCTAAAGCGTGTAGGGCGGGGGACTCAGGCAGTGGAAGGAACAGGGTGGTTGAGGAAGAGGGGACTCGGGGGACCCAAGGGATGGGCGTTAAGTGCCAGACCACCAGCGGGAACAAAAAAGGCCGGTCGCCCAGCCTTTTTCTCTTTCTCTTTTCTCTACGAGTATCACTCGTTAAACATCTCGCCCACGCTGCGGCCCTCATGCGCCCGGCGGATGACCTCACCCAGCAGCGGCGCGACGGACAGCACCTTGAGGTTGGGCAGCATCTTGGCCGGCGTCAGCGCCACGGTGTCGGTGGTCACGATCTCGTGAATGGGCAGGTTGCCCAGCCGCTCAATCGCCGGGTGTGAGAAGATCGGGTGCACAAACGACAGGTAGATGTTGCGCGCGCCGTGGTTCTTCACAATCTCCACTGCCTGCGCCACCGAGCCGCCGGTATCCACCTCGTCGTCCACAATCACCACATCGTGGTCGCGCACCTCGCCGATGATGGTCATGGCCTGGGCGTTGGCGTCGTTGCCGGTGCGGCGCTTCTCAATAAAGGCCATGCTCGCGCCCAGCCGCGCCGCGAAGTTGCGGCCCTTCTTGGCGAAGCCCAGGTCGGCCGTCACGATCACCGGGTTCACCAGCTCGTCGCGCTTCTCGACAAAGTAAGCGCTCAGCAGGTGAAAGGCGGTCAGCACGTCGCCGGGGATCGAAAAGAAGCCTTGAATTTGCCCGGCATGCAGGTCCATAGTGATGTAGCGGTCGGCCCCGGCCGCCTCGATCATATCGGCCACCAGCCGGGCCGTGATCGGCACGCGCGGCTGATCCTTCTTATCGGACCGGGCATAAGCCAGGTACGGAATGACCGCCGTGATGCGCGCCGCCGAGTCGAGCTTGAGCGTCTGGATCGTGATCAGCAGCTCCATCAGGTTGTCGCTGACCGGTGCGGAGGTGCCCTGGATGACGTAGACATCTTGCCCGCGCACGCTGCTGTGCAGCCGCACGAAGATGTTTTCGTTCGGGAACTTAATGATGTCGCGCCCGCTCAGCGGCAGGCCCAAGTAGTCGGCAATGTTCGCCGAAAGCTGCGGGCAAGCGGTGCCGCTGAAGAGCTTAGTGTCGCCGTACATCGTGTCGCGGTGCGGAGCCATAAATAACGGTCACCTCGTGCAGGGTTACGCCTAGCCCCCGGCCGGCGGCTGGCCCCAATCGCTGCGCAGCACGCCCATCAGCAGCGTGTCGCGATACGCCCCATTGGAAAAACTGTCCTGCCGCAGCCGGCCTTCCGACACGAAGCCGGCCTTCTCATACGCGCGGATGGCCCGGCCGTTGTCGGCAAACACCCGCAGGAACACCCGGTGCAGGTTGAGCGTGTAGAAGCCCCAGGCCACCAGCGTCTGCACCGCGTCGGTGCCGTAGCCCCGGTTCCAGTAGTCGCGCGCGCCGATGGCGATGCCCAGCTCGGCGTTGCGGTTGCGCCAATCAATGGCATGAAAGCCGCACCCGCCAATGTGCACCCACGGCCCCACGGCCATATCGGCCGGCTGCGCGTCGATGGCCCAGGCCTGCGCGTCGCCGGCCGCCAGGTTGCGCTCGAACCACTTCTCTTCTTGAACCTGGCTCAGGGGCAGGTGCATGGCCAGATTGACCCGCACGTCTGGGTCGGAAAACCACTTGACGTAGCGCGGCAGGTCGTCTTTTTCCACAGGGCGCAAGCGAACACGTTGGCCGAGAATCATCTTAACAGGCTCCTATCCACAACCATTGTCGACAACCGAGGCCCACCGACCCGTCACATGGGGCGCAGCCGGTGCGCCGCCAGGGCCCGCGCGGCGGTGCCGGGGTCGCAGGTTCGCGCCACCACCTGATCGAGCGCGGCAGCTAAGGCTTCCGGCCCCACCTGCGCCACCAGCGCGGCCAGCAGTTGGTCGCGCAGGCGCGCTTCGAGCTCGTGCGCCAATTGCTCGCGGTTCCGGCGGGCCAGCTCTCCGGTGGCATGCAAATAGGCCCAGTGCCGGTCAATCGCCGCCAGCAGCGCCTCGGTGCCGGTCCCCTGAATCGCCACCGTAGGCACCAGCGGCGTCAGCCACAACTCCGGCGCGGCCTCGGGCGCCGCTTCAACCGGTGCGGCGCCATGGTGGCCGCGCGCTTCGCCCGCCGCCCAGCGGCGCGCAGCCGGGTGCGCCAGGTCGAGCGAGGCGCGCAGCGCCTTCAGGGCCGCGTCGGCGCCCGGCTGGTCGGCCTTGTTGACCACCAAAATGTCGGCCGCTTCGAGCAGCCCGGCCTTAATCGCCTGCACGTCGTCGCCCAGGCCGGGGGCCTCGATCACCACCGTAGTGTGCGCGGCACGGGCAATCTCCACCTCGCTCTGCCCCGCGCCCACCGTTTCGATCAAGATCACGCCGTAGCCGGCCGCATCGAGCACGCGCACCACATCGGCCGTGGCCCGCGCCAGCCCGCCCAACGAGCCGCGGCTGGCCATCGAGCGAATAAAAGTCCCCGGATCGCCGGCCAGGTCGCGCATGCGAATGCGGTCGCCCAAGATCGCGCCGCCGGTGAAGGGGCTGCTCGGGTCCACCGCCACAATCGCCACCGTCACGGGCGGCCGGGCGGGCGCACCGCGCCGCAGCCGCAGCGCCAGCTCGTTCACCAGGCTGCTCTTGCCGCTGCCGGGCGGCCCGGTGAGGCCGATGATCTGCGCGCCGCCCGTGAAGGGATACAGCGCCGCCAGCGCTTCCTCGGCCGCCGGGGTGCCGTTTTCCACCTGCGTCAGCAGCCGGGCCAGGGCGCGGCGGTCGCCGGCCCGCACCGCGGCCGCCAACGCCGCCCCGCTCGGCGCGTTAGGCGCAAGCCGGCCGCGATCTTCAGGCCGGCCGGACACTGTCGCGCACCGCTTTGACAATCACCTCGGTGCTGGCGCCCGGCCCAAACACCCCGGCCACGCCCATGGCCGTCAGCGCCGGCACATCGTCGTTCGGGATGATGCCGCCGACGAACAGTTTCACATCGGCCAGGCCGTTGGCCCGCAGCAGCTCGAGCACGCGCGGCACCAGCGCCATGTGCGCGCCCGACAAAATCGACAGCCCCACCACTTCCACGTCTTCTTGCAGCGCGGCCTCGGCGATCATCTCCGGCGTCTGGCGCAGGCCGGTATACACCACTTCCATGCCGGCATCGCGCAGGGCGCGCGCAATAATCTTGGCGCCGCGGTCGTGGCCGTCGAGGCCTGGCTTGGCAACAAGGACGCGGATTTGGTGATCGGGTTCAGCCATGAAGATGAGGGTGGTGTGAACGGTCGGCGTTGATGCGCCGATTATACCGCAGCGCGGGAATTGGAGGCTGAGCGGTGGGAAGTGGGAGGTGGGAGGTGAGAGAAGGGCAGGCAGCGCGGTGATCTGGAGGTCAGAGGTCGGAAGTCGGAAGTTGGAGGTCAGAGAAGAGCGAGCGGGTCCGTGGGCGCGGGGCCTGTTCGGGTGGAACAGGTTAGCGGCCACGGACCCGCTGTGGTTTTGAAAGCAACGGCCGCTATCCGGCGGCTATTGCCCGCATTCGGCCAGCGCCTGCGCCCGGAAAGGATGCTGGTACTTGGGATAGGGCTTGAGCTGTGTCTCCAGCGAGACGTTCAGCAGTTCGAGCGGCGCGTCGGAGCCGAACTCGCGCGGCGCCAACACGACCGATTGGCCGCCCTCCGATTCAGTCTTGGTGCCGGTGACGATGATCACGGGTGGGTCGGCGGTCGGAACAAGCTCGAAGTCCAGCGCATAGTCGAGCTGCTGCGCGTTCGACTGCTGATCGGCGGGGATAGCGTAGTGGAAATCTTGGTGGACCACCAGATTCGCAGCGAAGGGCAATTCGAAGCCGCGCTCCAAGGATGACGGGCCCGGCAGAGAGAGGGCGTGCCAGGTGCTCACCAGGCCGTCGCAGGTGTAGGCGACCAGCAGCGGCGGGGCGGCGTCGCCCAAGTCAGGCGACCAGAACACCAGCGACCAGGGTGTGCCATCGGGTGGGTGGCAGAAATCTTTGAGCGCGTAGCCGGCCACCGTGCCCTGCGCCCCGTCGGGACCGCCCGTGACGCCCAGGAGCGACTCGGCGGAGAGATGAATGGGGGGCGGCCCCGCGAACGTGGTGCCGGGCGGGCAAGTACAGCCGTCGGGTTTGGTGCAGAACGAACCGCCCGACAGCACATACTCCTGCTTGAACCCCGGATCGCCCAGGCGCACATGCCCCTGCACGGTGAACACGATGATCTCCGCGCTGGCGGACACGGCATATACGCGGTTGGCATAGGCCGGCGCGCTGAAGGGCTGGGTCTGGCCCTCTGCGGCCGCCAGCACCAGCCGCACCGGGCCGCGACTGGCGGGCAGCCCCGGCCCCTCCATCTCCCAGGCCGGCCCCATCGCCGGCTCGCGGAAATAGCTGGAGGCCCAGGTGTCAAGGAACTGGTCGGCGAGCGCGCCGGACGCCTCGAACCGCGCCCCATTGTTGTCGTCGGCCTGCAGCATTGGAATCAGTACGTCCCAGGTGTTGATCTGCGCCTGCATGAGGTGGGCGTAGAAGCCGATGGCGTCATACGACCGGGTGAACAACGCTTTCTCCGGCTGGAGGACATATTTCTCCCAACCGACGGCCGCCGCTGTGGGGCGCAGCGCATCGCCCACCCACTCGGCCTGGCCCTCGATCAGCCAATCCGGTGTAGGGGGCGCGTAGTACCAGGCCAGGCCGCGGATCTGGCCTTGATAACAATGCCAGACCTCATGCCCGAGCGTGTCTTCCAGGTCCGCGCCCGACTGGGCGGCGCCCGTGGGGCTGATGGTGATGACGCACCGGGCGACGGCGCCGGTAGTGCCCCCCTGCGCATTGTAGACCCCGGTGTCGGCGAGCGAGGTCGTCTTTTGAGTGCGGCCTTCGTGGGCGATGAGGGTCAGGTCGAGATGGAGGTGTGTTTGCGCCTCGATCTCGTCGGCCATGGTCTGGGCCAGCACCGCGTAGTAAGTCGGCGGCCGCACCGTCGCGACCACGTCACTGGTTGTCGCGCCGGCCACCCGGTCGGGTTGGCGCACGGCGCTCGGCGCCGCCCCGGCGCCAGCCAGTTCCGGCACCAGGCGCACGGCCTCGGCGCGCTGTTCGGCGGTGATCTCTTCCCAATGCCCGACCAGCCAACGCAGCGCCCCGCTGCCCGAGCGAATTGGGCTGAGGGGACCATCGGGCACGGTGACGCCCGGCAACGGCCCGAACGCGAGTGCGAACGCCTGCAGCGCGGTGGCGGCCG
Source organism: Anaerolineales bacterium (assembly GCA_043754665.1). Taxonomy (GTDB): domain Bacteria; phylum Chloroflexota; class Anaerolineae; order Anaerolineales; family UBA6663; genus JADZEK01. The sequence goes on from JAYUUW010000737.1 coordinate 11,634, forward strand.
TCACCGTGCCATCCGGTTGAATTTGATCGAGCACCTGGTCCCAGGCTGAGGCTGGGGCGGGGGCCGCCTCGGTCGGCGCGGGCGCAGTGTCCGGGGTCACCGTGGCAGGCGTCAGGCTGGGAACGATGGGCGTCGAGGCCGGGGTGGGGGTGAAGGCGCACGCCAGGACAATCATCAAGATCGTCGCCAGCGCGACCCACCGCCAGCGGGCGGAGCCGGTCATTGGCGCGCCTCGCCATCGTTATGAGTTAGAACCAGGCCTATCACGGCTACCTCCCAGCTAATACCCCTGCCCGATCAGTGCGCCCCGGAGGCGCGTCCCCCACTGCCGGCGCGGCTGATCAGGAGGAGCATACCGCACAGTTAGGCAGGTGTCACGCGCCGCCACCGGGCGTATTTCAGTTTGGGGGCAACCGCAGTCACGACATAGGCGCTGCTTAAGCCACTGTCATTTCGAAGCCCCCCTTCAGGTCGTCTATCTCAACGCTGCCGCAGTGGGGGGTGAGAAATCTCACGCTTGTGTTGCCCAGGCGGAAGTTAATGTGCTATCCGCCGCCCATGAGCGTATGACGCACTCTTCGCCCCCAGCTTGAAATACGCCCGCCGCCACCGCGCCGCTCGGCTTGCGCGCAAATCTGGATATAATCGCCCGCACGCATCCCTTGCGCCCACAGGCGGGCGGCAGGCCAACCACATCAGGAGACTCACCATGCCAACCGTTGACCTTGACCGGATTGAACCCAGCTATCAAAAAGCCCTGCGGGCTAAATGGAAGACCGCCAAAGACAAGCACGCGGCGGCGTTGAAGGCCAAGAAAATTGTCTTCGCCCAAGACCTCGGCCCGCTGCTCGATAAGCGCCCGCCGCTGTATAAGGCCATTCGCGATTGGAAGGCCGGCAGTTCGCTGGCCGCCGTCAAAGGCAAGTACGACGCCATCAAGGCCAACGCCAAGCTGATCGAGAGCGTCGTGAAGGCCTATCAGAAAAAGATCACCGGCCTGGGCGACCCGGCCGAAAAAGAACTGAGCGCGGTGCTGGCCGATATTCAGAGCGATGCCGTCGAGGTCGATTACGCTTACACCAAGCTGAAGTAGCCCCGGCCCCCAAGCGGCGCGCTCGACCGCTCCCCAGCGACCGAGCGTGCCGCCTCCCACCTCTCACCTCTCACCTCCCACCTCTCACTTCTCAACCCGCCGCGCTTGCTCTGCCGCCCGAATCGTCTAGAATCGACCGCATGACCACTACGGCCGATCCCCTCGCCCCGCCTGCCCACGCGCTCACGCCCGCTGTACTCAGCGGCCCCGACCCGGCCCGCCGCGCCCCGTGGGACCGCTTCGGGCGCGCGGTGGTCATGGTGGTGCTGCCGCTGGCGCTGGTGGTCTACCTCATCGCGCAGCCGGCGCTGGCCCTGCGCTGGCTGTGGGGCGCGCCCTTCCTCGGCGGCTTCGTCGAGCAGACCATGCTGTTCAACGATGTCGGCTCCGACAAGCCCGCGCTCTACCCGGCCTTCGCGGCGGGCGTGCGCCCCGGCGACCGCCTGGCCGCCATTGATGGCGTGGCGGTGCAGAACTCCGGCGATGTGGCCCGCGCCCTGGCCGGCCGCACGGCGGGCGAGGCCGTGGTGCTCGAAGTCGCCGCCGCCGCCGGCGTGCGGCAGATTACGGTGCCGTTGACGCGCTTCCCGACTGGCGAGTTCGCCACGCTGTTTGTCGTGCCCTACCTCGTCGGGCTGGCCTACCTGGGCATCGGCCTGCTGGTCTTCTGGCTGCGGCGCAACGAGGTGGCCGGGCGTGCCTTCGTGCTGTTCTGCACCGCCGCCGCCGTCGCGCTGGGCGGCATCTTTGACCTCTACACCACTCATGCCTTCACCTGGGCCTGGACCCTGGCGGTGCCGGCCGTGGGCGCCAGCCTGATGACGCTCGGGTTGGTGTTCCCGCAAGAGATGCGCGGCCTGCAGCGCTGGCCGGGGCTGCGGGTGCTGCCGTTTGTGCCGTGGCTGGCGCTGGTCCTCTTTGCCCTCATCACGCTCTACGCGCCGGGCGTGGACCCGCGCGGCTACATCACCGCCTGGCAGTTTTGCTACTTCTATCTGGGCTTGGGCATGCTGGCCTTCCTGCTGCTGCTGGGCTACCGCCGGCTCACCAGCCGCTCGCCCATCGCCCGCGACCAGAGCCAGATCATCCTCATCGGCGCGCTGGCGGCCTTTGCGCTGCTGATTGTGTGGAGCGCGCAGCCGCTGTTCGTGGCCGACACCCGCCCGCTCAACGCCGCGCTCGACCTGCCGCTGCTGGTGCTCTTCCCGGCCGCCGTGGCCTACGCCCTGCTGCGCTACCGCCTGCTCGATACCGACTACGTCACCAGCCAGCTCCTCATCTATGCCGGCGTGGCCGTGCTCACCCTGGCCGGCTACGGGCTGCTGCTGCTGGGCGTCAGCCTGCT
>JAYUUW010000738.1:0-2221 GCA_043754665.1 Anaerolineales bacterium
AGTAGCGCTCACCGCCCCGCCATCCTGGCACACTTCTTGCTCGTGCCACCCGTGAGAGGGCACAATTCACGTTGGGGGCAGTCCCTGGCTGAGACAGCCGCCTGCCGTCACTCGCCCGCCGGATTTGTCATTCCGAACCGGCCTCAGGTATTTTGGCCTAGCGCTCCCTTTTGGCCGGTGAGGAATCTCACCCTTGTGTTTCCCAGGCGGAAGTTTGGGAGCTATCCGCTGCCCATTTGCGGGCGACGCGCTTTTCGCCCCCAGCTTGAAATACGCCACCTGTTAGAGAACCGTTTGCTTACTGAGTCCCCGGTGCTATAATCCGCCCAGGTTGGCCCGTTCCCAGCCAACACGGCGTCTAGTCTGTAATGGAATTCGATCTCTGGGGCTTCTCCACCGCACCCTTCCTCCGCCTGCCGGCGAGCCTCTTTGGCTTACTGCTGGCATTTTTTTGTACGCTGGGCGCGCTGCTTTGGCTGGGCCTCAACGCCGGCGCGTTCCGCCGCCTCAACTTGCGCCAGTGGTTCCTGCTGGTCGTCCTGCTCGGTCTGGCCGTTTTCCTCGGCCAAACCTTCCTGGTGCGCGTCCCGGCCAACATTCTGCCGCCGCCCGGCGTGCCGTTCGAGCCGCAGCGCCCCGGCCTGGCGCTGTTCGTGCTGCTGCCGGTCTTCTTGGCCGGCGGCTGGCTGGGCGTTGGCCCCGCGCTGCTGGTCGGCTTGGCCGCCGGGCTGTCGCGCGCCATCTGGGAAACCTACTCGGTCCTCACCCCGTTTGAATATGCCTTCTTAGCCGGCGCCATTGCCTGGTGCCTGCGCCAGGACTACCGCGACTGGCCCGGCCGCCTGCTGCGCCAGCCCATCGTCACCGGCCTGCTGCTCGGGGCGCTGGCCTGGCTCCTGCTCGTCCCCAGCTACTTCGCTTACGCCGCCAACGCCGACCTCACCGCCTGGGACTACGTGTGGTCGCAGACCCTGGCCGGCATGCCGGTCTATTTTGCCCAGGCCGCGCTGGCCGGTGTGCTGGCCGCCTTTGCCCGCCTGGGCCTGCCCAGTTGGTGGATCGAGCGCCGCACCCTGCGCCCGCCGCCCTACGTCAGCAGCCTCAACCGCAAGCTGCTGTTCGTCCTGCTGCCGGTCTACCTCGTCGGCCTCGGTCTGCTCTTCTGGGCCAATGTGCAGACCGCCACCACCGTCTCCACCGAACTGGTGGTCGATCAAATGTCCGCCGCCGCCGACACCGCCGGGCGCGGCATCCCCTTCTTCATCCAGACCGGCCAGAACCTCATCGCCAACATCGCCGCGCAGCCCACCTTGCAGGCCGGCCCGCGCGAGGCCCAGCGCGCCTATCTTTCCACCAGCCTGCGCGCCGTACCCTACTTCCGCCAGCTTACCTACTACAATCTCGACCTCGCGCCCACAGTTGGCTACCCGGCCGACGCCGACGCGGTCGCGCCGCTCCTCGCCGCCGAACAGCAGATGGTCGCCCTCTCCCTCGTCGGCATCCCGCAGAATGCCGTGCTCTACCCGGCCGACCCGCTCGACCCCGTGGATGCGCTCTTTACCATCCCCGTGCTCGCGCCCGACGGCGGGGAGGTAGTGGGCGTGCTCGTCGGCCGCGCCGACCTCGCCAACAATCCGGTCATGTCGTCGGTCACCAACAGCCTTATCGGCATTGCCAACGGCCTGGGGCAAGGCTTCATTGTCGATGAGGCCGGCGTCATCATCTACCACCCCGACCCCAACCGCCGGCTGGCCTCCTTCGCGCCCGAAGCCTCAGCCCGCCGCCTCACCACCGGCCTGACCGGCGCCACCGCCTATCAAGATAACGCCCCCGACGGCACGCGCCGCCTGGTGCTCTACTACCCCGTACCCGGCCATCCGTGGAGCGTGGTGGTCATGGTGCCCAACTATGTGGTGCTGGCCCTCGCCACGCAGATTTCCACGCCCGCCGTCTACCTGCTGCTGCTCATCGGTCTCATTGGCGCGTTGCTCATCTCCCTCATCGCCAATCGCGTCACCCGCCCGGCCCAACTGCTGGCCGTGGCCGCCCAACGCATCGCCGACAACCAACTCGACGAGTCGGTCGTGATCGGCGGCGACGACGAGATCGGCCGCGCCGGCCTGGCCTTTGAGCGCATGCGCCTGAAGCTCCGCGCCCGGCTCGAAGAGTTGAACATGCTGCTCAAGGTCAGCCAGAACGTGGCCGGCAGCCTCAACCTCGA
>JAYUUW010000739.1:0-2085 GCA_043754665.1 Anaerolineales bacterium
TTGATCGGATCGTTCTCGACGTAGGCATAACGGTTCAGCGACCGGGGGTTACTGAGGTCAGGTACAATCTTATCAGGTTGGATGAACTGGTTAAGATAAACAGGGTAATATTGAAGGCATATCCCCAGGCCCTGCTGCCTGAATCAATCAATATCTCATCTGGCAGAGCATAGGTCGTCAAAATCCTGGCCAGGCTGAATCCAACGTCGGTTCCATAGGTCGATGGGAGAATCTCATCCACGAGGCCGTCCACCACTTTGAAAAGTACAGAACTGATAGGCGTGCCATCGGGCTCCCGGACTGTAACTCCGTGATACCGAACACTGTGCACGGCGCCAGTAGCAGCGTCAGTGTAATAACTGGCAACGCCGTCTAAAATCGACGTCGCAAATGGCCGCAATGCCTGGTCGGCCTCGGCCCACGCAGACCCTGGCGCAACCCCCCACCAACATGGTAACCGGCAGCCGCCATTATCTTGCAATAGCTCCAGCACCCGCTGGCGGGCCTGAGTGGGTGGGAGCGTAGGCAGTGGCGTCCATGAGGCCGTGCGAGTGGCCCTTGGTGTTATTGTCGGCCGGGGCGTGGCGGTGGGCTTGGTGGGCGAGGGCACGCGGGTGCTGGTGGATGTTGCCGCTGGACGGGTGGCAGTGGCTGAGACAGTTGGGGGCGGCGTTTCAGTGGCGCGAAGGATGGCGGGCGTCGGGGTCTGCGTCGGGGCGGTGCAGGCGACTGCCACGAGCATCAGGCCAATCGCCAACAGGCGGCGTGGGCCGCGTTGCTTGAACACAGTTGTTATCGCTCCCCATCACGCTACCGCCACCAATCGACACGATTGTAGGGCCGAAAAGCAGCGCGGGCTACCCTCTTTCGACAGTAGCCCGCGCTGTTATTTGTCAGCAATGCCCCGCGCAGGACGTTACAGCGTAATGATGTGGTCCGGCGGGTTGCCGGACAAGGCGGCGTAGAGGTCGGGGAAGCAGCCGACCTGCACGCCGGCGACAGTGCCGGTGGGTGTGCAGTTGCCGGTTTCGCCGGTGGCGAGGCCGCGCTCCAGCGCGCACTGGTCGCACATCATCAGCAGCGTGCCGGTCTGGGCCGCCACCTTAGCCAGCCGCTCGCCGATGGGGTCGCCGGCGCGCAGCACGTAGTTGTTGTCGTCGAAGAACATCATGCCCACCACGTCCACGCCGTGGCGGCCTTCTTCCATCTGCGGCAAGATCATCTTGCCGAGCTTGTAGCTGGCGGTGTGCCCCGAAGTAGAAAATACGTAAGCGACTTTCATGCGCAACAGTCTCCTTGTAAACCATAAGCCGGCCCGCGCTGCGACTCTGGCGCGCCGGGCGAAGACCCTTACTTTAGACGGGGACCGAGAGAAAGACAAGCACGCAGGAAGATTTAGCTCGGCGGAGTTTTTCAGGGTGAGACTCCTCACCCGCTTGGAGGCAGCGTGGGGGCTACCCACCTGAGGCGGGGTTCGGAGTGACATTGCTTTTCGGGGATGGGGGCGGCGCGGCGGGTGACGGCCGGCGGCTGGTGGAGCCGAGGGGGATGGGCGCGGGCATAGGGACTATGCGACGTGACCAGCACAAAAAAGGCCGGGTGGTCGTCTGTAAACGATCACCCGGCCTGGGCGTTTAGGGGAGCGTGAACAGCCGCGCGTTAGGCGTCGGCGGCCTGCTTGTCGGCGGTGGCGTCGGCGCGCACCAGGTTGCGCAGCACGGTCGGCAGGATGCCGCCGTTGCGGTAGTAGTCCACCTCCACCGGCGTGTCGAGGCGGGCGATGGCCTGGAACTCGATCACGGTGCCGTCGTCGGCCTTGGCGCGCAGGGTGAGCAGCTCGCGCGGGCTCAGGCCGTCTTGAATGCCCACAATGTCGAACTGCTCGCGGCCGGTCAGGCCCAGGCTGGCGGCGGTTTGGCCGGGCTGATACACCAGCGGCAGCACGCCCATGCCCACCAGGTTGCTGCGGTGGATGCGCTCGAAGCTCTCGGCCAGCACGGCGCGCACGCCCAGCAGCAGCGTGCCCTTGGCGGCCCAGTCGCGGCTGGAGCCGGTGCCATATTCCTTGCCGGCCAAGATGATCAG
>JAYUUW010000740.1:0-4480 GCA_043754665.1 Anaerolineales bacterium
CCCGGCGTCTCGGCCGCGCTGCGCCGCTGGGACCGCGATTGGCGGCGGATGGGGCTGCCCGTCATCGCGCACCTGGCGGCCACCAGCGTCACCGAAACCGCCCGCAGCCTGGAGATGTTAGAGCGGGCCAACGGCGTGGCCGGGATTGAATTGGGGCTGCGCGATGATGTGAGCGCGGGTGAGTTGGCGCAGTTGGTGCGCGCCGCCTTGGGGGCGCAGCCGCTGCTGGTGCGCTTGCCGCAAGCGCGAGCGGTAGAACTTGCGCCGGTGGCCGCCAAGGCCGGGGCCGAAGCGCTGGTGATTGCCGCGCCGCCGCGCGCCGAGGCCTTGAGCGGTGAACGCACCGTGTCGGGCCGGCACTATGGCCCCAGCACCTTCCCGGCCGCGCTGGAGGCGCTAGTGGCGGTGGCCGCCTTGGGGCTGGAACTGCCGCTGGTGGGCGGGGGCGGCGTCTACAGCGCGTTTCAGGCGCGTGAAATGCTCGCGGCCGGCGCGGTGGCGGTGCAGCTCGATGCCGTGTTGTGGACTCAGCCAAACAAGTTGGGGGAAGTGCTGGCCGCAGTGAGCGCCGGCCCGGCCGCCTAACGCTCCAGCAGGATTGTTACCGGGCCGTCGTTGTGGATTTCGACCTGCATGTGGGTGCGGAACACGCCGGTCTGCACCGGCACGCCCAGCGCGGCGAGGGCCTGCGCGTAGTGGGCGACCAGCGGCTCAGCCTGCTCCGGCGGGGCCGCGCCGATGAACGACGGCCGGCGGCCCTTTTGCACATCGGCGTAGAGCGTGAACTGCGAGACCACCAGCGCGCTGCCGCCCGCCTCGAGCACCGAGCGGTTGAGCTTGCCGGCCTCGTCCTCAAAGATGCGCAGGTGCGCCGTCTTCTCGGCCAGCCAATCGGCCTCGGAAGGTCCATCTTTTGGACCGACGCCCACCAAAATCACCAGGCCCGCGCCGATCTCGGCCACACGCTCCCCGGCCACGGTGACGCCGCCGCGCGTCACGCGCTGAACAACGAGCCGCATGCTACTTGCGGTCCGCGAGGGCCTTGACCAGCTTGACGGCAATGCTGCCGCCCGGCACCAGGATGCCCACAGCGTCGGCGGTCACATCGAACAGCAGGTCGCGGGTGAGCATGCCCTTGATCTGGTCTTGCAGCTTGCGCCCGCCGGTGCGCGTTTCGCCGGTCAGCGCGTCGTACTCCACGATGGCCTTTTTGCCCTTGGCCGCCCAGTCGTACTCAAAGGCATACACCGGCCGGAAGTACAGATCAATCGCTTCGACATCCACCCGCTCTTCGTGGATCATCTGCGCCTGCACCGGCTTGACCACATCGGTCATCACCTGGCGCACCACGGCCGTGGCGCGGGCCTGCGGCGGCACGACCAGCATGCCCTCGGGCACAAAACTTTCCAGGTTGGTGATTTCCAGGCTGGGGTAAGTGAGGTACTTGCTGAAGTCGGCGGCAGCGCCGGTCAGGCCGTCAAAGGTGCGCGCCACCTTGCGTTCGTCCAGGCAGTGCTCGGTGCCGGTCAGCGCGATGGCCGCGCCGCCCTTGGCCTTGGGGTCCACGGTCACCTGGTGGTCGAGCACGGTCACCTGCACCACCTCGGGGCCGCTCACGGTCAGCGTGTAGCTGCGGGTGCGGTCGTAGCGCGTGCGGGCCGAGATAATCACCTGCCAGAATGGCTCCATCCGGCTCTCGGTGGAAATGAGGTGAATGTCTTCGGGCTTGGGCCGCGAGAGCAGCGCGCCCAGGTTGCCCGCCACCAGGCCGGTGCGCTTGTCGTCCACCCGCACGCGGGCCGTGTCGAGCGGAATTTGCGGCGTAATCTGAAACGCGCGTTCGTCTGCCAGGGAGATTTCCATTGGGTCGCCTCCGAACTACAGCCGCGCCAACTTCACTGAATACGCTTACTCCGGCAGCCCCACCGCCGCCTTGACATCCGCCAGCGTCACGTCGGCCAGCTTGCGGGCGCGGGCCGCGCCGTCGTGCAGAATATCCCACACCGTGCCGGGGTTCTGGGCGATCTCCTCGCGGCGCGCGCGGAACGGCGCCAGGTCGAGGTTGATGTTCTTGGCCAGCAGCTTCTTGCAATCCACGCAGCCGATGGCGGCGGCGCGGCAGTCGCGCTCAATAGCCGGCGTCTCGACCGGCGAGAAGGTCTTGTGCAGCGTGAACACGTTGCAGACTTCCGGGCGGCCGGGGTCGGTGCGGCGGGCGCGCTGCGGGTCGGTCACCATCGTCATGACCTTCTTTTGCGTCTCTTCCGGCGTGGCGGCCAGCTCAATGTCGTTGTTCAGGCTCTTGCTCATCTTGGCCACGCCGTCGGTGCCGATGACCTTGGGGTACTCGGTGTTCTTCATCTGCGGCTCGACCAGCGCCTGGCTCTGGGTGCGGTGGTTGAAAGTCCGCACGATCTCGCGGGCGAACTCCAGGTGGCTGGCCTGGTCGACGCCGACGGGCACAATCCCCGCCCGGTACAGCGTGATGTCGGCCGTCATGAGCACCGGGTAGCCCACCAGTCCGTAGTTCACGTTGTGCGGGTGCTGCGCGATCTTCTCTTTGAAGGTCGGCAGGTCGGTCAACTTGCCCAGCGGCGTGAACATCGAGAGGATTGTGTGCAGTTCGGTCACCTGCGGCACGTGGCTCTGCACGAACATGATCGTCTCTGCCGGCCGGATGCCCGCCGCCAGCCAGTCCAGCGCCATCTCGGCGGCGTTCTGGCGCAGGCTGGTGAACTCGTCCAGCGTGGTCAGGGCGTGCAGGTCCACAATGCAGTACACGCACTCGTAGTCGTCCTGCAGCGCGACGTAGTTCTTGATCGCGCCCAGGTAATTGCCTAGATGTTGGCGACCCGTGGGGCGGGCGCCGGAAAATACGCGGCCCTTCTTAATCATGGTGCGTTCGCCTCGCTCTAAAGTATGCGGCGATTATAGTCGGGAAGCCCAAAAGGGGGTTAGAAAGCGCGTTCGTCACGGCACGCGGGGAGGCCCGCCGCCCGCTACTGGCTTTGTTCGCCGAGGATGGCGGTGGCGATGCTGTTGAGGTCTTCGTCGTTCTGGAAGAATAGCGTCAGGCTGCCGCCCTTGCGCCCGCGCTTGAGCGTCACCTTGGTGCCCAGCCGGTCGCGCAGCCGGTCGGTCAGCGCGTCGCTCTCGGCGCTGCGCGGCGGGCGCGGCGGGCGCGGTTCGGCCACGCCTTGCAGCTTGCGCACCAGGTCTTCGGTCTGGCGCACATTCAGCCCATCGCGCTGAATGGTGGCGAACGCGGCCAGTTGGCTCTGCGGCGTAGCCAGCGTCAGCAGCGCGCGGGCGTGCCCCTCGGTGATCTCTTCGGCCGCCAGCGCTTCCAGCAGGCGCTGGGGCAGCTTGAGCAGCCGCATGGTGTTGGTCACCGTGACGCGCTTCTTGCCCACCTTGGCGGCAATGGCCTCGTGCGACAGCCCAAAGTCATCGGCCAGGTGCTTGTACGACAGCGCCGTTTCCAGCGGCCCCAGGTCGGAGCGTTGAATGTTCTCGACCAGCGCCACTTCGAGCAACTGCTGCTCGGTGGCCTCGCGCACCAGCACCGGCACGTTCGCCAGCCCGGCCAGCTTGGAGGCTTCCAACCGGCGCTCGCCGGCGATCAGCGTGTATTGGCCCGGAAAGCTGGTCTGCGCCACGATCAGCGGCTGAATCACGCCGTGCTCGCGGATGGAGTTCGCCAGTTCTTCCAGGTCGGTCGGGTCGAGGCGGGCGCGCGGCTGGCGCGGGTTGCGGCCGATGGCTGTCACCGGCACCTGGGTCGCGCCCGTCGCGGCGGGCGCGGGCGGTGGGGTCGGCGGCTCATTGCCCGGAATGAGGGCATCTAGGCCGCGCCCGAGACCACGCTTGGCAGAAGGCATTAAGGTTGCGCCTGTGTCGCTAATTGGTCGCCGGCCAGCAGTTCTGCGGCCAGCGCCTGGTAGGCCAGCGCGCCGGGTGAGTTCGGCGCGTAGACGGAGATGGGCACGCCGTGCGACGGCGCTTCGGCCAGCCGCACACTGCGCGGAATAATAGACTTAAACACCTGTCCTGGGAAATGCGCGCGCACTTCGTTGACCACCTGCTGCGCCAGACTGATGCGGGCGTCGAACATCGTCATCACCAATCCGCGGATGGTCAGCCCCGGAAACAGCGCCGCCCGCACGCGGGTGATGGTGTAGGTGAGCTGGCCCAGCCCTTCGAGCGCCAAGTACTCGCACTGCACCGGGATGATCACCCCGTCGCGCGCGGCCACCAGCCCATTGATGGTCAGCAGCCCCAGCGAGGGCGGGCAGTCCACCAGGACGTAATCGTAGCTGCCCTCTAGTTCGAGCAGGGCGTTGCGGAGTTGGTTCTCGCGCGCCAGCAGCGGCACCAACTCCACCTCGGCCCCGGCGAGCGCGGGCGAGGCCGGCAGCAGCGCCAGCTTGAGCTGCGGGCTGTGCAGCACGTGCTCGCGCGGCGACACGCCGTCGACCAG
>JAYUUW010000741.1:0-5889 GCA_043754665.1 Anaerolineales bacterium
TACGCATTACGATAATCATGGCTGATGCTTTCTGGGTCAGGGCTCGGCCGGCTTCAGCGGGCCGCGGGGTTAGCGCGGTCGGGCCGAAGCTGGACGGCAGCGTGGAGGTAGACATGGCGGACTTCATCCGGCCACTTCTCCGTGTTCCAATGGATTAAGACGCGAATACAGCGGGCCAGGCCGCCCGGCACCGGCATTTCGGCGACACACAGCATGGCGGCCTCACCCCAGCCTAGGTCGCGGGCCGCGCGAGCGGGCGCCTCGGCCGTCAGGTCCGGCGTGACGGTAAAGATCACGCTGGCGAAGTCCGCCGGGTCGAGGGTGTTGGCCTCGGTCAGGGCCAGCAGCAGTTCGCGCGTGGCGCTGCGGATGGCTTCCGGCGTATCGGCCGCGGCGATGGTGGCGCCGCGAATCCCGCACATGTGCATGTATCCTCCATTGCCCGCAAAGGCAAAAAAAAACCGCGAGGCCGTTGGCCTCGCGGTTTTGAGTGTCAGCGTGAACGCGTCTACTCTAACGCAAGCAACGGCAACGCCGGACGGCGACCGTAAAAGTAGTACGCGTAAAAGTAGAAGGCCTGTTTCGCTTGCATGATGAGGTGAGATTAACACGAATTCGGTCTGCAAGTCAAGCATATGGGTCGGCAATCTGCCCAAAAAGGGGTAAGCAGTTTAGGATGTTGACGCCCCGGCGGCGCTATGTTAAACTGCCGCCGTGGTCAAACAACGCTCCACTCAGCGTAATCTCGCGACTACCGGCACTAATTCGCGTCTGCCCCAGTGAGGGTGTGTCGGTAACGCCTGCCTGTTGCGTAACACAGTTGGCCCCGGCATATCCGCCGGGGCCTTTTTTTGCGCTCGTCCCAGCCGGCGGCGCGGTGTCGACCCAGACCACCGCCCCGCCCTGGCCGGCGCTCGGAAAGGTCTCACGCCATGCCTGACTCGCCCGATAGCCCCGTCTACGCCGTCCCCGACGCCAACCTGATTCCGGTGGGCGATTACCTGAAGCAGCTGACCCCCATCCCGGCTTCGCGCATGTTTCTCATTAATAAGAGCCTGTCGGTCTACCGCCAAGCGCGGCCAGGCGAGGCGACCTTTGACGCCTCGCAGGGTGATGGCGGGGCCAGCCTGCCGGGCGTGCCGCACAACGTGCTGGCACGCGCCCAAGAGCTGCAATTGCAGCACGGCACCGGCTATGACATGCCCTTTGGCACCGAGGCCTACCGCAAGAGCGTGGTGGAGCAGTATTGGAAGCTCGACGCGGCTTCGGGCCTGGGGCCGAACAACGTCATCGGCACGCAGGGCGGGCGCGATGCGCTGGTGAAGGCCTACACCGCCATGCTGGCGCTGGGCCACGGGCGCGTGGGCGACCCGGTGATCGTGAGCCGCGTGCCGTGGATCACCTACAACTGGGGGCCATACGGCGTCGGCGCGAACGTGCTGCGCGCCCCTGGCCGCCCCGAAGCGGGCTGGGCCTACACCGAAGACGGCCTGCAGGCCTGTGTCGACTTCGCCGCCCGCAGTGGGCGCAAGATCGCCGGGCTGGTCATCACCAACCCCGATAACCCCACCGGCGCGACCATCAGCGTCCAGCGGCAGGTGGAATTGGCCAAGGCGGCGCTGCGGCAGGGCGCGGCGTTTGTGCTGTTCGACTGGATGTACCACTTCGTCACCGACGAGCTGCCGATGGACCTGAACAGCTTTGTGCAGCAGTTCGAGCCGGCCGAGCGCCAGCGGCTGATGTTCCTCGACGGGCTGACCAAGAGTCTGGGCGGCAGCAACGTGCGCAACTGCCACCTGATCGCCTCGGAAGAGGTCGTCAAATTCACTGTGGCGCGGGCCTCGCACGCCGTGATCCCCAGCTTCTACTCACTGGCGGTCGCCATGGCCGCGTACGAACTGGGCTACGCCGAGGCCAGCCGGGGCATCGTGGAGCCGACCAACGCCAGCCGCAAGGTGCTGCGCGAGTTCCTCGAAGAGCACAATTTCCAGTTCGTACTGGGCCAGGGCTACTACGCCTTCATTAACGTGGCAAAGTGGCTGGAGGCGAAGGGCTGGGCTGATAGCGAGGCACTGGGCCAGTACCTGGCCGAACAGCACGGCGTGGCCGTGGTGCCGGGCATTTACTTCTCAGAAGACGGCGCGCAGTGGATCCGGTTCTCGTATGCCACGCCGGTCGAGCGCACGCTGGGTGCGGCCAAGCGGCTGGTTGAGGGGCTGGCGGCGCTGGCGGGGTAACTGGGGCCAGTGAAGCAGAAGGTTCTCGTCTATGTGGTCCGGGCTGGGACGGTTGGGGCGGAGGTGTTGATATTCGCCCACCGCGACTTCCCCGACGCGGGGCTGCAAGTGCCGGCCGGCACGGTCGAGCCGGGCGAAGCGCCCGAAACGGCGGCCTACCGTGAGGTGGCTGAGGAGAGCGGGCTGACGAGCGTGCAGGTGCGGCTGGTGCGCAAGCTGGCCGAAGCGTTTGAGCCGGAGTGGCAGATCGTCCAGCGGCACGTCTACCTCTTCGCGCCGGTGACAACCCTGCCCGAGCGCTGGAGCCACTCGGTGGCCGGCGCGGGCGAAGACCGGGGGATGGTGTTTGACTATGACTGGCTGCCGGTGACGGCCGCACAACAGCGGCTGGCCGGCGGGCAGGGACGTTTCTTCCATTTAGCCACTTTGTAAGGCGCAGCGGAGCTTCAATGTCGTTCTCACCTTCCAAATTTGCCGAGAAATACAATCTGGCGCGCGAGGCCGCGCTGGCCGCCAACTTCAAAGGCGGTACCACCGGCTTTGAGCTCGAATGGAACATGTACGACGGGGACTTCAAACCCGTGCTCACTGTGGGCAGCGGCCCCGACCGTTTGAGCTTCGTCGACTACCTGCGCCAGAGCGCCATCCCCGCCTGGCTGGGCGACCGCATTCAGCTCGAAGTGTTCCATTGGATGATCGAGTGGGCCACGCGGCCGTATTACTCGGGCATCGGGGCGATCTACGAGGCCCGTTTGCTCGAAGGCTTCATGTACAACGCGCTGTCGCAGGCGGGGCGGCAGTTCGGCGAGCGGTTGTATGCCTTTCCAGGCATCCTGCTCTACCCGGCCCAGGTCGGCCACGAGTCTATCCCCGGCGGCTGGAACCTGGCCAAGCGCCGCTACCTAGAGCGCTGCGTGGATATCTACGGCGTGTCGCTGGCGACGGCCGGCATTCACGCCAACCTGTCGCTGCCCGAGCCGTTGCTTAGCTGGGACTTCATGCACCTGCCGGCCAGTGAGCGCGGCGACATCAACGGCCACGCCCACCTCGACGACTACAAGAACCGTGTCTATGTGGAGGCCACGCGCCTCATGCGGGCCTTCGCGGCGTTGTTCATCGCCACCAGCGCGGCCACGCCGCTGCGGGCCGAACTGACCGACGGGCAGCCGCTGGTGCGCCTGACCGAGATCGACTCGAACCGCAGCTACACTTTCCCCAACCCCGAGACGCTCGACGCGCCCAACCTGTACCGCTCGCACGCCGACTACTTGAAGGCCTCGTACGACATGGTGCAGAGCGGCGTGCGCTTTGGCAACAACAACTGGACACCCATCCGCGCCCGGTCGTTCGCCGAGCCGGTGGAGCGCCTGATCACCACCACCTCGGACCAACTACACGCCATCTACCACCACGGCCTGTACGCGGCCGGGGAGGCCACCACGGCCGAGGCCATGGCGCGCCAGATCGAGCGCGAGAACCTGCTGGCCCGCATCAACATCCCCATGGCGCGGGTGGAAATCCGCACCGACGAGGGCGGGCACCCGATGGAGCTAGATGTCGCCAACCTGGCGCTGAAGGAACTGCTGCTGATCCAGTTCTACGCCGACCCGTCGTTTGCGCGAGCCTTCCGCTACGACCAAGAAGACATCGCCCGGGCGCGCCGCAACGAGGCCGCCAGCGCCCAGCGCGGGCTGCGGGCCGAGATCGAAAACCCGTTCACCGCCAAGCCCGTCGGCGTGCGCGAATTCTTGAAGTGGACGCTGGAGCAGCTTCGGCCGCTGGCCGAAGCGCTGGAACTGTGGCCCCGGCTGGAGCCGCTGGTGGCCATGGCCAACGGCGCGCCCAACACCGCCGAGCAGATGCGGGCGCACATTCGGGCGGCGCTGGGCCACCCGGCCGAGGCCGAGCCGGTGGTGCCGGCCGAGGTGCTGAAGAGCCTGGCCGCCAACCGCGAGGTGCAGGTGGCCCGCGACGTGGAGGCGATTGCGGCGGCGGTGGGGGCGCTGGAGCCCGAGTCGTCGAAGCTGCGCGAGTTGCTGCAGCGCGCCCGCGACGATGTGCGCCGCGACCCGGCCGCGCCCATCCGCTTTCGGCCTCGGATTGAGGCCGTGGTGGCGCAGGCCTATGACAGCAAGACGGAAGAAATTCTCGATCTGGCGCAGCAGCTCATTCGTATCCCTTCGGTGACCAACTGCGCCGAGGAACGGCTGGATGAGGTGCACCGCGCCGGGACGCTGATCTTCGACTACCTACGCGACTCCGGGCTGGAGGTGAAGTATTACGACCAGCACCAGTACCCGGCGGTGGTGGCGGGCTTCCCCGGCGGGCTGACCGCGCCGGTGATGCTCTCAGGCCACTTCGACATTGTGCAGCCGGAGCCGGATGACAGCCAATTTGAGCCGCGCATCGAGGGCGACTACTTGTGGGGGCGCGGCGCGGCCGATATGAAGACGGTGGTAGCCACCAACTTGGTGTGGATGAAAGACACGCTGAAGGCCGGACCGCCCTACCCGGCCATCAATCTGTGCCTGGTGGGTAACGAGGAGAACGGCGAGGCCGACCCGATGGGCACGCCGTTCGTGCTGGCCGACCTGGCCGAACACTACAGTGGCTACGCGCCGCAGTTGTTCATCGCCGGGGAGCGCACGGGCGAGAAGGGCACCGAACTGTTCGGCGAGGTGTGCATTCAGAACCGAGGCGTCATGCGGTTTGAGGTCATTGCGCGCGGCATGCGCACGCACAGCGCGCTGGCCGGCGCGAGCGCCGACCTGGGCGAGCGGCTGCTGCAAGCCCGCCAGGCGCTGACCGAGCTGTTCCAGAAAACGCTGACGCTCAAGGCCGAGGGCGGCTGGCAGTCGCAGTACCGCTTCCCGTTCATCACCGTGGGCTTGCCGGGGGTCTACAACATCACCGCCGACCACGGCGTGCTGGGGGTCGAAGTGCGCTCCATCCCGCAAGACCGGCTGAGCGGGCTGGCTGAGCAGGTGCAGGCCTACTGCGACGGAGCCGGGCTGGAGTTCAAGTCGCAAGTGCAGGAAGACGGCATTATCTGCGACCCGCAGAACCCCTACCTGCTGCACCTGATCGAGGCGGTGCAGACTGCCTCGGGCGCGCCGGCGCGCCTGGCCCGCAAGCTGCCGGGCACGAGCGCGCGGTTTGCGCCCGGCGGGCAAGGCGTGGTGTGGGGCCAGACCGGCATCGGCCCGCACGCCAAGGACGAGCGCCACTACGTGCCCAGCATTGAGCCGTACTACAACGCGCTGGTAGCGTTCGGCCGGCGGCTGCGGCCGGCCTAGCCTGACGGAGCGCCGCATGCAACTACGCCGGTTTGCTGATCCGGGGGAATTTCTGGAAGTGGCCGCGCCGTATCTGGTGGAGCGCGAGGCCACCAACAACGTGCTGCTGGGGTTGGCCGCCACCCTGCGCGTCAGCCCCGGCTACTCCATCCAGCCGCCGTACTTTGGGGTGGTGGAAAATGGGGGGCAAGTGGTGGCGGCGGGCGTCATCACCCCGCCCAACCGGCTGCACCTGGCGTACACCGAGCAACCCGCCGCGCTCGACCTGTTGGCGGCCGATGTGCGCGCCTTCTACCCGCTGCTGCCGGGGGCCAGCGGCCCGGTGCCGGTGAGCCAGTGGTTTGCCGAACGCTGGC